>JBCNVF010000111.1 GCA_039630355.1 Brevinematia bacterium | reverse complement strand
GGAAGATTGAGGAGTTTTTTAGAGGGGGGAGAGGATGAAGAGAGTTGTTGATTTAGCGATGGTGTGTTTATGTGTTTTTCTGGTGTTTAGTTTTGCTGGTGTTTATGCGAGTGATGATGTGATAGTGATAAAGGCGGTTGGAGATACGATGTTAGGTTCTCTAACTCCGAAAACGATTATTCCTCCTAGGGCAGGGGAGGAATTTGTTGAGACTATAGGGCCATATCTTAAAGGTGCGGATATAGTTATGTGTAACCTTGAAGGAGTGTTCATAAAGGAGGGGTTTAAGCCAGCAAAGTGTGGTGGGAAAAGGTGGTATTGTTTTGAATTTGGTATGCCGGTGTATCTAACCAATGCTTTTAAGAAGATGGGGTTTAATGTGGTTTCCTTCAATAACAACCATGTTATGGACTATGGTAGGATGGGATATGAGTTTACTATCAGGGTGTTGAAGGAGCTTGGGATGAAGTGTGCCGATATGGAGAATTACGATGTTATTGAAGTAAAGGGTAGAAAAGTTTGTATTGTTGCTTTTGGGTTTAGCGGGGGTAAATACTCTGTCATTGACGTTGAGAAAGCTAAAGAGATAGTTAGGGAGCTGAAGGAGAAGTATGACGTTGTGATTGTTTCTTTTCACGGAGGTGCTGAGGGGCCTTCTGCTCTGAATACAAAAAATAAAACTGAGTATTTCTTGGGTAGAAACAGAGGCAATGTTATTGCTTTTGCAAGGGGTGTTGTATCTGCAGGTGCAGACCTTGTTATTGGTCACAGCCCACATGTGTTGAGAGCAGTTGAGGTGTATAAGGGTAAGTTGATAGCTTACTCTCTGGGTAACTTTCTAACCTATGGCAACTTCAACATAAAAGGGTATGGTGGAATTGGAGGAATCCTTGAGGTGCATCTTGGAAAAGGTAATACTCTGGTAAAAGTCAACTTCATACCCACTGTTCAGCTACCCCCGGGTATACCTGTTTATGATAAGGAAAAGAGAGCAATAAAGCTGATAAATAGACTCGGTAAAGAAGACTTTCCTGATTCATACTATAGCTTTAGCGAGTAATCATATTGTGCTGGTGAGAATGTTAAGCTAGTTTTAAGTAAAGTGAGCTACTTCACCTTGTTATCTCCTACTTAAGGGGTTCAAAGGCTTTACCTCCACCTCTGAAAAACTTTGTGAAGAACTCATAGAAGCTTAGCCTAAGTGCCTGTATCCCAACTACAAGTCCTTCAAAGACTATTATAAATATCTGTCCAAAGACTACTATTAGTAATGCCAAAATGTCTCCGATGACTCCGCCTTTTACTACTTCGGCTATTGAGAAGAAGGTTATCATTAGTGCTGTATGGTTTAGGGCAAAGCCTGCGATTCTTATGAAGGATACTGTGTTGCTGACGAAGGAGATAAAAACCTCAAAAAGTTCAAAAAAGATTGAGACTGGGGACACAGAGTGTCCGTGTTTTTTAGCTTCTATTATTGCTTCGGTTACGAACATAAGAATAGGCACAAGGATTCCAAAAAGCATTAGATTCGGGTTGAAGGTAGTGCCAGAGAGTAGGATGTAGATGGGGTATCCCACGAGTGAGAAGTAGAATAAAACTCCAGCTATCCCCTTGTTCCCTAGTATAAGCCTAGGGATGTTTTTTTCTCTTGCGGTATTTATTACACTGAGTATAAGTCCTATTGATATTACTATAAATCCTGTTACTATTGAGACTTTCATTATCTCAAGAACATCATGAAGAGGTGAGGTCCACATAGAAGGTATTATCTTTCCTTCAATACCGAACACAGAGCCATAGAGAAAGCCGAATACCGCAGATGAAAGTCCAACAGCTATTCCAAGTCCTCCTATGACTCTGAAACTTTTAAACTTCCAAAAGAGTAATGCTGAAATTAGAGACAGTGCCAGTCCCTGTCCAACGTCCCCAAACATCATACCGTAGAAGATTACATAAAGAATCGTAAATATCACTGTTGGATCTATTTCGTAAAACCTTGGGATAGAGTATAGCTTGACTATGGATTCAAATGACTTTAGAAACTTTGGATTGTTGAGTTTTGTTGGGATTTGGGTGTTTTTATCTTCCTTTAAAGTATTTTCTGCGTCTTTTGTTTCTACTACACAGATGTCATTGGTAATTTCTCTTATTTTCTCACAAACCTCTTCCTCTCGCTTTTTTGGAATCCATCCGGAAAACACAATAAATCTACCCCCTCTGATGGAAGAAGACTTTAGTTTCATGGAAGTATTGGAAAACCAGAGTCCTTTATAGAGAGTTAGAATCTCCTCGGTATTGGTCTCAACTATTCTATCCAGTAGTCCTCTGAGTTTTTTCTGTTCAACTTCTATCTCCCTAAGCCTTTTTTCAATTTCTGCAAGATTTACATCTTCTGTAATTATTTCGTTTATGTTTATGATCTTTAGGAAGGAGGTTGATAGCTTCAGTATCTCATTTTTGTGAGTATAGGGGAGCGAAACCAAAATGACACTAAGTGACTTAAATGATTCAACTTCTTCTATTATCGTGGGAAGTGAGGAAATATTTCTTAGGATAGTAGGAGCTTCATGCTTAGCTATTATCAATAGTGCTGTGAAAAACTCCTTTGGAATGTTTCTTGATTCTAGGTCCTTCCTTATAGAATACTGTAGCTTTTTTATCCTTAGATCAACTTCCTCTCTCTCAAGGTTTGATAGCATGGCATAAGCTGAGTAAAATTCGTTTTCTGCTTTCGTAAGCCTTAGGTCAATTTCATCTAGAGACAGTGGTTCTCTTTCAGAAAGAGTATTCCTGATCTTTATGTCATCTACTTTCATATTCACTGCTAACCTATCCAACCTCATCTTTATATTTGAGAATTTTTCAACCTCATCGTCATCTTTGTTGCTTAGTCTAAGTAATTTCTGAGCTTCCTTTATTCCGACTCTTTTTACCTCAAATTCTCCAAACTTTATGAGGTAGTCTGAGATATCTTTTAGAAATTCGTCAGTAGTCAAGATGTTTATCTCTACCATCTTTTCTGGAAAAAACATATCTCTCCCCCTATAAAACCAAAAGTTGTCTTACTTTTTCAAAAGGAAAGCCACTTACGAATCCTCCTAGTATTGAGAAATAGTTTTTCATATCAATCTCTCTTAGGATTATTATGCCTATTATTGTTGCTGGATCCATTGGAGTGCCTATTATCAAACGCTTACATTCTAACTTAAGGAGAGTGTTCTTAAGTCTATCTATGTCGTCAATATCTGTAAGTATGAAGTTTGGAGGTAGAATGTCGTAGTCTATACATTTTTTTACAAAGCTTTCTTTGGTTGAAACAAAGATATTTGCTAGTAATTCCTGCTTACCTCCTAGGAAGGATAGATCCGAGATATACTTTTCAACATTAGCGTTTGCTAAAAACTTTATTTTTGCAAGTGTTAATAGCAGTTCGTAGAAGGCTTTTGTTTTTAATATATTTTCAAGAGAGTGTCCAAAGTTTGCTCCTTTTGAAACAAGAGATCTGTAGTATTCAATGCTAGAATATAATAATAACTCATTTATATTATCAACTGATACTATCCTTAAGGTATCCCTAAGTTTCTTGCTTTTTATTTTGTAGAAGGTAAGCACTTTGAAATAGACTTTCTTTATCTCGTCTATTTTTTCCAGTTTAAGAAGTTCTGCTTTGCTAGTTACTGCAGAGTAATCAAATAAAAACAGATTCTTGTCAGTATTACCGTTTAATCTGGCACGCAGTAAGATATTTAAGTTGTAGAGTTCGTATGAGAGCATGTATGCCTCTATAAGTTCTCTTATAGATGGTTCTCTTGATAGCCTTAACAGGGTTTTAGCTGTGTGTATTGGTATATTGGGTATTTTTTCCTTTAGTTCGTCAAAGTTTAGCTTGACTCCCTCAAACTTATGAAAGAGTTTTGAGATATTTTCAGCTGAGAAGTCGGATAAGATCTCAATGACTTCAAGGTTGGTGGTTTTGTAAAATTCGTGGCGTATTGGGTACATCAGAAGTGACATTGTTGTTAAGTTCTTCATGAGCAGAATTATTACCATGTCTTTTTGTACTTTTCAAGTTTGCAGGTGGTTCTACTGGTAAATTCCTATTTCCATTGGTCAAATGAGCAAGATTCTAAACTTTTCCTACTTATCCTCTGGTTTTCGTAAGTCACGAAACTTGAGTTTGCATCAAGCTTCTTAGGTGCTTATCAGGAAGAGTATTTACCTTGTTTTGATAAGGACCACAAGAAAAACAGAAAAATCATACCTAATTGTTAAATTTTAGGATTTATTAAGGCTAGTCGTAGGAGATTGAAACAGAGTGAGTCTTGAGTAGATAATAATTGTCTATGGATGCAACTGTTGTTCAAAGTATGCTAAGTGATCTTGATGAGGATCAGAGAGAGGCTGTTGTTTCAACTGAGGGTCCTGTTTTGGTAATAGCTGGGCCTGGATCAGGGAAAACTAGGACTATAACTTACCGTTTTGCATATATTCTCTTGACTGATAAAGCTTCACCCTTAGAAATACTATGTGTGACTTTCACCAATAAATCGGCAAACGAAATGAAAACGAGGATATCTAACTTGCTGAGAGTTCCTACTTCTAGGATGTGGATAAAAACTTTCCATTCTCTAGGGCTTTCAATCGTGAAAGAAAACTACCACCTTTTGGGGCTAAAAGAAAATTTCGTAGTCTATGACAAAGCTGATGAACTAAGACTCGTTAAAGAGCTTATGAGAAAGTATGGATTTGAGGAACTCTCACCAGAACAAACGATGGAGATAATTGATAAAGTAAGATATGGAGATGAGGTTGTTGATGTATTCGGCGATACTATCAGAGACCTTACGAAAATGTATGAAGAAACTCTTAGGAAAAATAATGCTGTTGACTTTACGGATTTAATAATTCTTCCTCACAGTTTACTTAGTAGTAATGAGGAAGTAAGAGATCTATACAAGAGAAGGTGGAGATACGTGATGATAGACGAGTTTCAGGATACTGATCCTGTTCAGTATGGGTTGATCAGGCTTTTGCTTAATCCGATGGAAAACATATGTGTTGTTGGTGATGATGATCAGTCAATATATGGGTGGCGAGGTGCGAAAGTAGAAAACATCAGAAACTTTGACAAAGATTTTAAGAACTGTAAGGTAGTAATTCTGAAAACTAATTACAGGTCCACTGAAGAGGTGATAAGGCTATCAAATTTTGTTTCTTCAGCTATGTTGTTTAGGAGGAAGGAGAAAAGTATAAAAGGTATAGGACGCAAGGGCATTGTTCCGAAATTTGTGGAAACGTATAGTCAACTTAAAGAAGCTGAGATAATAGCCGAAGAGATAGACTCTCTAGTAAGGTTAGGATACAGTTACAAGGATATTGCGGTTTTCTACAGAGTTAACTACCTTTCCAGAATCTTAGAAGAAGTGCTACTGAAGAGTAATATACCGTATAGAGTGTATTCGGGAACTAGTTTTTATGAAAGAGCAGAGATCAAGGATATTCTTGCTTATATGAAGTTTTTTGTGAACAGAAACGATTTTGTGAGTTTTTCCAGAATAGCTAATGTTCCTAGGAGAGGGTTGGGTGAAGCTTCTTTATCTAAGATCTTAGACTTTTCACTAAGGAGTGGTAAAGATCTTATAGAGTCTGCGTTAATGCTTGAGAAGGAGGGTATCATAGGTGGTAAGGTTAAGGCTCTTGCAGAGGCTTTGGAGGTTTTGGAAGGAGAGGAGAGTATTGCTTCCAGAGTCAGGATGTTGATAAGTAAAATAGGTTATTACAATTACCTTAAAAACACTTACAATGATTATGAGGATAGAATAGAGAATGTTGAAGAGCTTCTAACGGCAATAAATGAGTTTGAAAACAGTGGTGGTAGAACTATTGAAGAGTTTGTTAATAGTTCTGCTCTTATGACTGGATTGGACGATGTGGATGAGACTAAAGACTGTGTTTCTCTTATGACTCTGCACGTTTCAAAAGGACTTGAGTTTCCGGTAGTCTTCATATTCGGAGCGGTTGACGGTATAATCCCATACTTTAGATCCTTTCATAGCCAGTCATTGCTGGATGAAGAAAGAAGGCTTTTCTATGTTGGAATTACTAGAGCAAAGAGTAGGCTAGTAATAACTGCAAGCAGATATGTAAGGATAGGAAGTAAGCATATTTATGTATCACCAACAAGGTTTATTGAAGAGGTTCCAGAGGAGTATATGGAGATTGTAAGGGTTTAAGGAGCTTGAAAAGATTAACTCTTTCCTGTTAGTCTGAAGTTAGATTTGTGTTAGCCTGATGTAATCTTAACTGTCTCGGTGAAACTACTGTAATTTTCACTCTGTCGCTTTCATTTTTACATCTTGCTTCTATTGTGAACTCGCCTTCGCAAAGTTGTAATAGGGTGGGATTACCCTTTTTATGGAACTTCCCGTTAATAAACCATTCTACATCTTTACTCTCAGTGTTTGCTTCAAGGATGATGTTCTGTATTTCCCTTGCTACACTTTCTTCAATAGCAAAAACGCTACCATTATGTGGAGAGAGTATTTTTAGTTTTTCACCAACTAATATTACCCTACGCTTTGTTAGGTTGTTCTGTGCCCAGACTTTATATTCAGAAGGTAGGTATATTTTGCCATTTCTGTGCCAGTTACATATTTCATTTGGTTGTTTCCCTGCTATGAATACTTCCTTTTCTACTTCGTCACACTCTTGACTACTTTTCATTCCCGAGAGTTTGCAAATCTCAACTTCTATAATTTCGCTAGGTTTGATAAACTTCTCCTGTTTGAGGAGTTCTTTATTGTAGAGGTATAGGAGAGTATCTCTAAGTATTATTCCAGCACCTCGTGCTGATGGTGTGTTTATCATATTTTTCCCGCTAAAGTCTCCAGCCCATATCCCTAGGGTATACTTTCTGTTATAGGCTATAATGGTATTGTCGCGGAAGTCTTTTGAGGTTCCTGTTTTCACTGCAACATTGAAAGGAAGGTTTATTGTTGAATTTACTCCAAATGCTCTAAGTTTGTATTTGTGGTTGGATAGTATATAGTTGATGAGAAAACAGCTTCCTTCGGATAATACCTTTCTTGGGCGCTTTCTAGGCGGATAGACAATCTTACCCCCTCTTAGCTTTACATACCTAATTGATCTTAAGTCACTGTAAAGTCCGTTATTTGGGAAAATCATATAAGCTCTGACGAGTTCAAGTAGAGATACATCGGCATTACCTAGGGTAATTCCGAGTCCATAAAACTCTGGTGACTTAGTTATGGAAGAGAAACCTACTTTCTTAAGAAAAGAGATGTAATCATAGATACCAATCTTATTGAGTAAATAGACTGCTGGAATATTGTAGGAATTACCCAAAGCTTCAGCAACTCTGACAGGCCCATGAAAACTATTATCATAGTTTCTAGGAATATACCTGCCATATCTAAGTGGAAAGGAGATCTCAATATCTGGAAGAATGGAAGAAGTGTTTATTATCCCTCTCTCAAACGCTAGTGCGTAGGTGAAAGCTTTCATCGTGGAACCAGGTTGCCGTTTGATTAGAACCCCATTGTTTGCCCCATACTCCGAAAAATAGTTAACTGAACCTACCATACACAGGATTTCCGAGTTTTCGTTGTCTACTAAAAGCAATCCAGCTTGACTTAGGTTAAATTTAGCAAGATTTTTGATAACATTCCTCACTATGCATGATATGTCGTTGTAAAGATCAATGTCCAAGGTGGTGTGTATCTCCTCTATTTCTGCGCTAGTAAGATTCTTAGCTTCCTCAATTGCAAAAAAGCAGAAATGCGGTGCAGAAAAGGGTAGTATAACAGGATTTAGAATAACGTTATAATTTATGCTTGAGAGATACTCATCTTCCGATATTATGCCTTTCCTGTAAGCTGTCTCAAGAAGTTTTCTAGCTCTCAATAGAATAGCATTCCTACTAAGGTATACATCAGAAGGTCTGGCTATAGCCTTTATGAGAAACGACATCTCTGCAAGGTTAAGATCTTTAAGAGACTTTCCAAAGTAAACCTTGGAAGCTTTCTGAAACCCATATATGTTGTTACCTAGATACACTTCGTTAAGATAAGCTTCCAGTATCTTCTCTTTGGAAAAGTGAAGTTCTATCTTCAGAGCTTCTAGAATTTCCAAAATCTTCGTGAATAAGCTATTCTTCACAACATCCCTCTTGAGTTTTGATAGTTGCATAGTTATAGTGGAACCACCGGAAACAAACCTCCCTTTCTTGACAAACTCAACAAGGGTTCTACCCAGAGCCTTAAAGTCAATCCCTATATGCTTATAAAAACCCCTATCTTCGGAAAAAAGAAGAAGTCTCAAAAATACATCTGGGGTATCTTCTAAGGAAAATCTTTCGTTCAGTCCACCGTAATGGTTCAGCTCTACAATCATCTTCTGGTTTCTATCAAAAATTTTCAGAGAGTATTTTGAGGGTTCTAGGTAGTTTTCCGGAAAAGGGTAGAGAAGATAAGCTACTATTCCTATAAGAGCAGTAGAAAGTAGTATTCCTAGGATGAGTATAACTCTACCTCCGAGAAGTTTTGTAGCAAAGGTCTTAAAGCTTTTGAGTAGCCACATATTCCTCCTTCTTTCCACAACCTTCCAGAAACACAAATTGAGTCAGGATTACTACAAAAACTGCCTCTAACTTGGTTATTCTCATGGTTATAAGGCTATGGTATACGAGTTACTACTGAAGTTTCAAATTGTTTCGGACCAAAGCCAATTTCCCAAACCAACCCACGATGGAACCAAAAACATTGTCCCGATAGGGACTGCGAGAGGAGCAAAAAAGAACCATACCCAAGTAAGTGTGTCTTAGACTTTATCCTTTGTATCTCTAGGAGATGTTATCACTCTTAACTTCGTCAAGACAAAGCACCAAGAGTTCTATTACAACTGGCGTAGACATTGTGGTAAGTTTGATAGCGATCTTATCTTAGATGGCTTTACACGAAACAAAAGGCAAATTGTTTTCTATTCCAACTTAATTGGGCGCTTCTGTCAGATTTAAGCTATCCGATTTGAACAGTGGTAAAGCAGGATATCATTTTATTATAATACATTTAGGAGGATCAGATGGGGAAATATTTGATAACTTCAGCACTTCCTTATGCTAATGGTCCTATACACATAGGGCATATTGCTGGAGCATACCTTCCAGCAGACATATATTATAGGTATAGAAAGATGAAGGGAGATGATGTGATATTCATCTGTGGGACTGATGAACATGGTGTTCCAATAACTATAAAAGCGATGCAGGAAAACACAGTCCCGGAGAAGATAGTAGAAAAGTATCACCAAATTATCAAGGAAAGCTTCAAAAAGCTCTACATAGAGTTTGATAATTTCTCTGGAACTCACAGAGAGGTCCATTTTAAACTTTCACAAGAATTCTTTCTAAACATTGTTAGGAACGGATATACTGTAGTTAAGGAACAGGAACAGTTTTACTGTGAAAGTGACAAGATGTTTTTACCAGACAGGTATATAAATGGTAAGTGTCCTAAATGCGGATATGAGTATGCAAAAGGAGATCAATGTGAGAAATGTGGTAGCACTCTTGATCCTACTGATCTTATAGAACCGAAGTGTGCCATATGTGGGAATACTCCA
>JBCNVF010000110.1 GCA_039630355.1 Brevinematia bacterium | reverse complement strand
GTTTTTCGGTAGAATATGTTTTGAAGTTCAGTGGAATTCCTGATCTTGAGAGTTTAAGGGAGAACTTAACCATCTATTCTGGAAATCAGGTGATACGTGACTTTTCGCTTAAATACAAGTCTATCGGCTACGATAGTGTACGTATACAAATAAATGAACTCGAAGAGGGAACCAAATATAACATAAGCATTGGAGATAATGTTTTAGCGATTGGGGGATTTGTCAAACTAGGGAAGAAGTATAACCTTGAATTCAGTACTCCGGGTAGACTAGAAATAATTGAAGTAAAACAGATTCTAGGAGGTCATCACTATTATTACGACGAGCAATACTGTTTGAGAATAAAGTTTAATAATCCGTTGAAGGAAACTTTGGATAACAGAAGATACATAAAAGTTTTCCCAAAATTTCGGAAGGGCGAAGTAGAAGACGAAGTGGAGGTTGATGAAGTAGTAATAGAAGGGGAGTATGTGTACATATACGGAGATTTTAAAGAGGGTCAGAGTTGGGAGATACTGTTTGATATGAATTTAACTGACATTTATGGACAGAAGTTAGGTAGAAACGTCTTGCGGAAAGTTGATATAAAGGAAGTTGGATATTCTTACTTTTCTGGTCCTTTTGGTGTATTTGTGATGGAAAACTATCTGCCTCTTATACTACCAACAAAGATTAGAAATCTAAAAAGTATATCCATAAGATACACTTTTTCAAGCAATATTAGTGATATAGCAAAGCTTTTGCTTCTTGAGGAGATTGGACTACTTAATGAGAAGTATGTAATTGACTTTAAGAAGATGAATCTGAAGGATGAGGTTTTCTATCAGTATCAGATAAACCTTGAGAAAATTCTTGGTTTGCCTGGCAAGAAGATATCCGGCTTATTTGTTTATGAGATGGTTGCGGATGCTGATTATTATCCTTTCGATGAGTATCATTTGAAGAAGGGGGGTGTGGTTCTTATAACTGGAATTGGTATAACTGTGAAGAAATCTCCATTTAGGGTAGTGACCTTCGTAAGGCATTTAAGGGATGCTTCACCTGTTGCTGGAGCTAGTATCTACGGGATAGATGAAAATGGAGAGGTTGATTATTTAGGAGAGACTGATAAAAACGGTATATTTTCCACTAATGTCTCAGGATATAAGTATAAGTGGTATGCTGCGAAAAGTGGTGATGATATAACGATTGACATTAGGAATGAGTACCAAGAAGAGGATATTGCTGATGAAAATGGATATTATTTTGGAAGTGGATACGGAGGTATAAACTTCAAGATAGGCTCCGGGACGGAATACCGTGGTGAAACTGGCAGAACTGAAGAGATACTTGTTAGTGTTTTTACAGACAGATACCTTTATAGACCTGGTGAGGAAGTATATGTAAAAGGAATAGCTAGAGCTAGAAAGGAAGATAGGTGGGAGATTTTAGCCAGAACTAACATAACTTTAAGTGTGTACAACAGCAGGGATGAGAAGATAACAAATGTTACGTGTAACATAGACGAGCTAGGAAGCTTCCACTTTACGATCAACCTTGACAAAACATCTCCAACTGGCTATTACAGAATTTCTTCCGATGACGAGATATACAGAGTTTATGCTAACTTCAGAGTGGAAGATTTCAGACCTGCTATTGCCGAAATGGAAATAGTGTCTAGCAAGAATAAGTTCAACTGGGGAGAAAAGCTTGAGATAGATGCCATAGGAAGATATCTCTTTGGTGCACCAATCAAAGGTGAAGTATCCTTTAGTGTGGATATATCTTCATTTGGGTATACCAGTAAGTCTTTTCCAGATTACCAGTTTGGATATGATTATGAAGAATCTATGAACTTGGTTAGCAAGAAAGTAGAATTTGACAACACAGGCAAGGCTAGATTGTCTGTCTGGCTGGACGATGGAGAGTTTTCAGGTAACAAGAGGGTAAGAATTCTTGCTGTTACGACTCTTGAAGATGGAAGCATAGTGCAAGCACTTAGAGATGATATAGTTATCTCAGATCCATTTAATGTTGGAATTAAGACTAGCAGTTACTTCGCTAAAGCTGGCGAAAAATTCAAAATAGGGCTTATTGCCGTTGATAGTAACGATAAGTTGACAAATGGTATACGTGTTTGGCTTGGGGTAAAGAAAGGTAAATGGGTTTGTCATAAGGTTGCTGGTGTTAACGGTAGGTTGGAATGGGTATGGAAATATGTGGAAGATAAAGTTTTGGAAACTAATGTTACAATAGGCAATATTAATATACCGTTATCCTTGCTAGAAACTGGTTACTACGATGTTGAAGCTAGATATTGGGTTAAAGGGACGGTAAGGAAGGTAAAGAGGGAGTTTTATGTTATTGGTAAGGGGGAATATTACTGGTATTCGGATAATGAGAATACTATAAATCTCAGATTTGATAAGCAGAGCTATAGGGTTGGTGAGACTGCAAATCTTCTTATTCTGACTCCTTTTGAGGAAGCGGTTGCAGTCATAACAGTTGAGAGGGAAGATATTCACAAAACACTGGTGGCTAACATTAAAGGTGGCTTTAAGTTGGTTCCTATAACCATAGAGAGCAAGTTTGCACCAAATGCGTTTGTATCTGTGATTGTTTATTCGGGTAGGAATCCACAGGTTAATATTAAGGACGGAAGAGATCTATCAAAGCCTCAGTTTAGGATAGGATATGCTGAGATTAATGTTGAGAACCCTGAGACCAGGTTAGACATGTCTGTAAAAACTGAGAAAGATAGATACGAACCCGGTGAAGAGGTGTATGGTGAAATAGTCCTGGGTAGAGGAGGTCCTACGAATGAGGTAGTGATTGCTGTTGTTGATAAAGGGATATTGAACTTGGTGAATTATAAGCTGCCGAATCTCCACAGTGTTTTTTACAGTAGAAGGGATCTTGCAGTTAGTACTACCGATATGAGGAGGATAATCTATGGGCAGAGATATCTTGAAGAGAAGGGAGAAGTAATTGGAGGAGATGGGGATTATTATGAAGATGAGGAGGGAGTTCAAGAAGGAAGTATTGGGCCTCAGGCACTTACTGGATTAAGAAAGGATTTCCGTTACACTGCTTACTATGTGGCAAATTTGCGTGTAAAGGAAGGTAAGGCCAAGTTTAGCTTTAAATTACCAGATAACTTAACAACTTTTAAAATAATGGTTCTAGGGTATTCCTCGGATGGTAGATTTGGATACACTGAAAAAGAGATATTGGTCTCAAAACCGCTGATGGTGATACCGAGATTTCCAATGTTTGTTAGAATGCACGATGAAGTTGAGGGTAGTGCGTTAGTGTTTAACTATTTGGGTGTGGATAGTGACATTGAAGTTTCTGTAAAACCTGAAGGTCCCTTCAGCTTTAGTTACACAAAGACAAACGTATTCCTAAAGGATAGATCTTCAACAGAAGTTAGATTTAAGTTCAAGGTTGGCAAAACAGTGTTTGGTAAATTTGATTATTGGCTGACAATCTCTGCGGTTGCGAAGAAAGGGGCCGACAGCGTTAGAGTTGAGTTACCTGTTTACAGTCCTCTTATGTATACTGTTACTGGATCGAGTGGTAGAAATGATAAAACCTTCAGCCTAGATCTTTCTCCGAAGAATGTTGTATATCCTGAGTTTTCAAAGGTAAGTGTTTCAATTTCACCTTCAGCATTCTCTGAACTTAAGGGTTCACTAGACTACTTAGTCAACTATCCATATGGATGCCTCGAACAGAAGTCATCGCAGATGTTTCCACTAGTTCTAGGTGAAGAGCTTATGATACAGAGAAGGTTGTTGGATTATAAAACCAGAGAAGATCTAAGAAATATTGTCCAATCTTTTATAAACGAAGTGCCAAGATACTATGTAGAAGATCGTGGATTTAACTACTGGCCCGGAAGCTCGTATGCAGACACTTACATAACCGCTTATGCTATGCTTTTCCTTACTAAGGCTAAGGAAGCTGGATACAAAGTGGATGAGAATATCTACTTGGAGGTTCTGGAAATCCTGAAAAACTGGATAGTCAGAAATCCAGAGCAACCAAAATTTTATAGCGGTTCCTACTCTAAATTAGTGGAGGCAATGAGCTACTACATACTCTCCTTAAACGGAATTTACTATCCTAATAGTATCAAAAACTTCTATTATTCAAGAAACTTAGATGTAGTATCTCTTGCTTTCATACTCAGAGCAGTATCTAGATACCCCGAGTTTGATGGGAAGAGTGAGATAATCCAAAGAATATCTTCCTATTTCAAGCAGAACATAGTAGAAGACAATATATATGCATTTTTCAGAGGTGGAGAATGGGGATATTTCTATTACAATGATGTGATAGTAACCTCTATTGTTCTGCAATCTTTGCTGGAAGCTGGTATAAAGTTTGATGCAGATTATAAAATTGTGAACTGGTTGAATTCTCAGAGAAGATACAATGGTGCTTGGTATAATACACACGAAAACGCTATGGCTCTTTGGGCACTTACAGAGTATCTAAAGAAATATGAAAGTGGGAAACCTAATGTTTCTGTCAAAGTTTTAGCAAATACCTATGAAGTTCTATCTGGGCAGTTTACAAGTTATTTTGATCCAATTCTATCGAGGGAGTTTGGAATTGATGCTAAGATAAGTTCTGCTAAGCCTGCGGGAAATATGTCAAGTATAAGGCTTGATTTTGTGAAAGAAGGTAAGGAGCCGATTTACTACTCCGTGAGGTATTACTACTTGTCCGGCAAAAGTGGAGACTACGAAAATGGCTTTTCTATATCGAAAAGAATATATGACTATGAAACTGGTGAGGAAATGGTGAATGGAGTATTTCAAAGGGGTAGGAAATATATTGTTGAAATTACGGTTAATACAATGAGAGAAAATAGAAGTTTTGTTGTTATAGATGATGCTTTACCTGCAGGCTTTGAACCAGTTCTATTTGGTCTAGAGGAACCAGATCAGAATGGTGATTGGTGGGTGCAGCCTAGGTTTGAGAAGTATAGAGACAAAGTGCTAATCTTTTTGCATTATCTTCCTAGGGGAAGGTATTCCTTTAGATATATTGTTACAGCTACTACGATAGGAAAGTTCAATGTCCCACAAACCAGAGTTGAGGAAATGTATAATCCAGAGATATCTGCGGTAAGGACATTCTATGACTATATTGAGATTAAGGACTAAGGTTGTCAACTTTGTAGGGTTTTTACATCATATTTTGGTGAAAAGTTGGATTAAGATTGTTTTGATACAAACGGTGTTTGTTGTGGGGTTTTTTGTTGTGTATTTTTCAATACCTATTGACAAAGGTTATTTGAGGCCTTCTAATTATTCAGTTAAGATATTTGATAGGAATGGTGTTTTGATTACGGAACTGAGTGGCAACGGGGGGATAAACGAAAGTTTTAGTCTCAGTGAGGTATCTCCTAGGTTTATTGAACTACTACTTCTTTCTGAAGATAGGAGGTTTTATTCGCATTTTGGTGTAGATCTTAAAGCGATGGGTAGAGCTGTTTGGGAGTTTGTGAGTAGGGGTAGGTTCGTATCTGGTGGCTCAACTATAACTATGCAGTTAGTAAAGCTTAAAAG
>JBCNVF010000109.1 GCA_039630355.1 Brevinematia bacterium | reverse complement strand
TTATTTGTTATTTTTGATGTTGTGTGTGGTGCTAAGTGAATAACCTTAGCTCCTGAGTCTTGGACTTGTCCATGTCCTGCAATAGCGATTGATAGTATCTCAGTCTGAGCTCCTTTTCCGAGCATGTATACACAGGGATATTTCATAGTGAGTTTGCTACCTAAGTTACCATCAATCCATTCAACCTTTGAGTCTTCGTAAGCGAATGCTCTTTTGGTAACAAGGTTGAAGATGTTCTTTGACCAGTTCTGGATTGTAGTATACTTAATGTAAGCTCCTTTTTTAGCAATGATTTCAACGACTGCGGTGTGTAGTGAATACGATGGGTACATAGGTGCGGTGCATCCTTCAATGTAGTGTACGCTAGCTCCTTCCTCAGCTATAATGAGAGTTCTTTCAAACTGTCCTATGTTGCGGGTGTTTATTCTAAAGTAAGCCTGAAGTGGTATTTCTACATAGACTCCCTTTGGAACATAGATAAAAGTGCCACCGCTCCACACAGCACTGTTTAGGGCAGAAAACTTATTGTCAGCAGGTGGAACAACAGTGCCGATGTATTTCCTAACCAATTCGGGGTATTCCTTAACCGCAGTGTCCATATCGGTGAATATAACTCCCTTGCTTTCCCATTGTGATTTGATATTGTGATACACAACCTCGGATTCGTATTGGGCGCTAACTCCTGCAAGGTATTTCTTCTCTGCTTCTGGAATGCCAAGCCTATCAAAGGTTTTCTTTATATACTCAGGAACTTCGTCCCAGCTTCTGCTTTTTACATCTGTAGGTCTTACATAGTAGTGAATGTCAGAAAAATCTATCTGTTCTAAAAGCTCTCTTTCACCCCACAGTGGCATTGGCTTTTTCTCAAATATCCTATAGGCGTTGAGTCTGAATTCTCTCATCCATTCTTGCTCTCCTTTCATTTCGGAAATCTGCCTTACAATTTCCTCACTTATGCCCTTTTGGGATTTATAAGTGTAAAGTTCTGGATCCTTAAAACCATATTTCTCAAAGTCTAACTTTATTCCCTTGACCTCTTCACTCATAAAATCCTGCCTGTTGCATTATAATGGGGGATTTTATATTCTCCTTTTCCTACTCATAGGGTTAACTAGATTGTTCGGAAGAAAGACATTTTTAGGTTATACTCGTGGATAGTTCCTCTAGAGTCCAATCGTATCCCTCTTCTTCTATCTTCTCTGCAAGGGTGTAATCTCCTGTCTTGACTATTCTGCCTCCGTTGAGAATGTGAACAAAGTCAGGTTTTAGATACTTGAAGATTCTGGAGTAATGAGTTATGACTATAAATGCATTGTTACTATTTCTAAACTTGGTTATACTTTCTGAGATTACTCTTAGAGCATCAATGTCTAGTCCTGAGTCTATCTCATCCATTATTGCGAGTTCAGGTTGCAAAAGCAACATTTGAAGTATCTCTGACTTCTTTTTCTCTCCGCCAGAAAAACCTTCATTGAGGTATCTTGTCATAAACGAATCGTCAATCTCCAGTAGTTCCATTTTGGACTTGATGAAGTTTCTAAACTCTATAGGTTTTGGTGGAACAAAAGTGTCTTTTAGCCTATAGCAGTTAAGCACACTGTAAGCAGTTCTTAGAAAGTTTATAAGCCTAACTCCCTGAACTTCTACTGGGTGCTGAAAAGCTAGAAATATCCCCCTCTTGGCTCTCTCGTTGGGTGGAAGATTTGTGATATCTTCTCCTTTGAAGAATATCCTTCCTCCTTCAACCTTGTATTTGGGATTGCCCATTATCACATTAGAAAGCGTTGTTTTACCAGAACCGTTGGGTCCCATTATAGCATGTATTTCTCCTTTCCCAACCTCAAGATCTATCTTCTTAAGAATAAGGTTGTCATCAATGCTGACTTTTAGATCAACAATTTTGAAGAAACTGTCCATCACTTCCTCCTACTCTCAGCTCCGCTAGGAACCTCTCTCTTCCTTCCAAGCTTCCGTAAAGCTTCTATAAATCTATAAAATTTTTCTCCACAGTCAAGTTTTTCTAATAAAGTTTGGTTTATCAAACTTTGTTTGAGAAATCTTACAGTAGGTATTCTAGTAGATTTTTTTTATAATTTCCCCATCGGCACAGAAGTATATAATTCCCAGCAGGTGCTTGTTGACTAGAGAGTGTATTATTTTCTCAACATCCTGTCTAGGTTTTCCTTTTAGTTTTCCAAATCCTCTGCGTAGAAAATTTTCTCCCAAGCCTAGAAGTAAGTCTATGGCGTTTTCGTATTGATAGTAGCTTTCTCTTAAGGTCTTGTATAGTTCTTTTTCTTCTTCTTTAAGTTCATCAAGGTTGTTCTTTTTTCTGCCTAGGTGAGGGTTTTCGGTTGATAGCAAATAGGTCTTGAGGTATTCAATTTTGTCTTCTTTAGAGCCTAAGAAGTTTAGAAAGCTTAAGTATTCTTTCTTGAGGTGTTTTTTCCTTTTTATCTTGCTTGCTAGGGTTTTTTCATCTTTTGTAGATATGATGAGGGTATATTTCTTGGAAGCAAGGTTGATGTGGTTGTAAATAAATTCCTCTATTGAGTATGGACAAGAGAGGTAGATGACTTTTGAGAAGTCCACGCCTTTTAGTAGTGATATGAAGTTTTTGGGTGCAACTAGTATTCCTTCTTTCGTTAGGAATTTACTGATAGTTATTCTTTTTTGTATGGTGTTTCTACTTTTCAGAGCGAAGATGTTTCTTGTTATGTCTTTTAGTATAGATTCAAGAAAAAGTGTATGGGTTAGGTTTTTGCAGATTATTAGGGTTCTGTTGGTATTTTTGATCAAATTAGCTAAAGTATCCAGTTTGTTGTTTGTGAATACTGTTTGGATTTTGAAGTTAAGCTCAGGTTTTACGAGAACCTTTTTCTCTTTGCAACCTATGCTTTTTAGTAGCTTTAAGAGGGTTTTTAGGGGCAGAGAGCCTGAGATAGTGATCAACCTTTTAGGTTTTGTGTTTCTTAGAAAGAAATAGAGGTTTTTGTATTTCTCTTTGAAGAGGGGGGAGGATGGGAAGATGAGTTCGGGGTCTAGGAGGATGTAATCGCAATCAACATAGGGTTTCTGGAAAAAGTTTTTCAGCTTTTCCAGTGGTTTTTGGTTTGGATTCAAGATTTCTGGTTTTAGGTTTAGGGTTTTTATGAGAAGGTCTAGATTTGATGGAGTGATGATTTTTAATGGTGATGAGGTTAGGAAGTCTGAGATGGAGTTAGTTGTTAGTATGAGGGTAGGGGAGTTTATGTTGATGATCTCCCCTATAAGGAGTTTTCTTTTTTCTGATGGGCATATAAGGTGCATTAGGAGATGAGATTCTTCATTCTTTTTATTTGTGAAGAAAGTACTTCAACTTCTTGCTTTAGTCTTCTTTTTCTGCTTCTTGGCTTATCTGAGAGTAAGTGTCTCATTCCTGCTCTTCTTCTCATTATTTTACCTGAGCCTGTGATTTTGAACCTTTTTTGTGCTGAGGTATTTGGTTTGTTTCCTTTACCCATTGTTTTGCCTCCTAGTCAAGATGGTGTCCTTGGAAGGATTTAATACCTTTGTAGATAGCATATGGTCCAAGTTCCTCTTCTATTCTTATCAGTTGGTTATATTTTGCGAGTCTATCGGTTCTGGAGAGAGAACCTGTTTTGATCTGGCCGGAGTTTGTAGCGACTGCGAGGTCTGCGATCGTTGTGTCTTCGGTTTCTCCAGATCTGTGTGAGATGATATAGGTATAGCCTGAATTTCTTGCAAGTTCTATGGCATCAAGTGTTTCTGTTAGTGTTCCTATTTGGTTAACTTTAATTAGGATTGAGTTTGCTATTCCCTTTAGTATTCCTTCTCTTAGTATCTTTGGGTTTGTTACAAAAACATCATCGCCGACTAGTTGGATCTTGCACCCTAGTTTATCTGTCAACATTTTCCATCCATCCCAGTCATGTTCTGACATTCCGTCTTCAATTGAGATGATTGGGTAGCTTTTAACCCAGTCTTCTAGAAGCTCTACCATTTTTTCGGAGGATAACTCTCTGCCTTCTCCCTTTAGAACATAAACCTTCTTTGAGCTATCATAAAGTTCGCTTGATGCAAGGTCCAGGGCAAGGTATATGTCCTTGCCGGGGGTGTAGCCAGCTTTTTCTATTGCCTCAATTATTACTTCTATTGCCTGTCTGTTTGATTGGAGATTAGGAGCAAAGCCTCCTTCGTCTCCAACTCCTGTTGATAAACCTTTAGATGATAGAACTTTCTTAAGGGAATGGAAAGTTTCGGCAGCCATTCTTATTGCATCCTTAAATGATGTAGCGTTAACGGGTACAATCATAAACTCCTGAAAGTCAACGTTGCTGTCAGCGTGTTTACCGCCATTAAGCACATTGCACATAGGAGTTGGAAGAACTTTTGCGTTAGTTCCGCCAATATACCTATAAAGAGGGATTCCGAGCAAATTTGACGCAGCTCTAGCAACGGCTAAAGAGACGCCGAGGATTGCGTTTGCACCTAGCTTTGATTTATTGCTAGTGCCATCAAGCTTAATAAGTTTATTATCAATCTCAACTTGATTGAAAACAGACATACCAACGATTTCATTTTTGATTATTTCGTTTACGTTCTTAACTGCATTTAAGACACCTTTCCCAAGGTATCTATTCTTATCGCCATCTCTAAGTTCTACAGCTTCGTTTTCACCAGTAGATGCTCCTGAAGGCACTGCTGCTCTGCCAGTAATTCCACTGTCTAGAACTACATCAACCTCAACGGTGGGATTTCCTCTAGAATCAAGTATTTCTCTTCCGATAATATCTACTATCACATCTGACATACTTCCCTCCAGTGATATTTTTTGAGTTATTTTAAGGTTTTCTGTACCTTTGTATCAACTTGGAGAGAGAGTATTCAGAATTGCTAGAAAGTCTATTTTAAACTTTCTTATCATCTTTCACAAAATTTGGTGTCTTGAAGTGATTGTGTATGTTGAGGAAGTTTTTATTAACTAGTGCTGTGAGTATTGTGGAGCTAAAGCGATCAGTCCAAATCGCTATAAATGGTTCGTATTCTAGTCGTAACTATCCAGGTGCTTGGTTTTGTTCATATATTCTAGGAGCTCAGGATATAGATGGAGGAGTGCTATCAATGGTAAAATTGACTAATCAAACATCGGTGAATTCTTATGTATACTATGCTTATCCAGGATCGGGGAATAATTTGATAGGTGTTGGTATTGTTGACGATGCAAATCAAAATGGTGCTAACAATGTTTTTGAGGATATGGTTAATGGAGAATTTACTGATCCATTTATAGCTACTAATTCTGATGGAAGTAATATCACAACCTTTGTGCCGGTAAATACTAATGTTATCCTTTATACAAAGTGAGTCTTTGATTTGTGGGAGGGGGTTAGCCTCTCTCCTCTTCTCCCCAAGCCCTTGAAACGACTTATCACCTCTATAACCTTTTACCTTTTATCTGTTAGTGTCATGGTTTTAATATACTTTCACAGACACATTCTTCTTCCTACCTAATCTCTAAAGCCTTTCGGCAATTTCTTGAACATCCTCTTGTTGAAGGTTGATTTAAGTGTAATCACTTACGGAGTATTAGAATATATTCATATTTCATTGTTGTGTCAGTATCTCCTTTTATGTTGGAGGGAGAATTTTGGATTGGTATTCTCTTGTTGTGGATTTGTCTAACTATTGTTTTGATATGTTCTAATCCTTCATTACTGAAGAATTCAGCGGAAATTACGTCTGTTGGAAGATCTACTTTTCTAACTCTCCTCTTTCCGACGACAAAGCATACATAACCACCTCTTTTGACTGATCTTGCTATCACCTTTATAGCGTTGTATAAGTCATCGTAGAACGAAAGTATTTCTTCTGCTCTCTTTTCATCAACTTCTAGAATTTGCTTGAGGGTAGTATATAGAGTTTCTGAAGGTAAGTTAGTGTGAGTTTTACTG
>JBCNVF010000108.1 GCA_039630355.1 Brevinematia bacterium | reverse complement strand
ATTATTCCTTCCTCAAGGGGTTGTCTTAAAACCTGTAAGACGTTTGATTTAAATTCCTGAAGTTCGTCAAAGAAAAGGACACCGTTGTGAGCTAGGCTTATTTCACCCGGTTTAGGTATTCTACCACCACCTATTATTGATACATCTGATGCAGTGTGATGAGGAGCTCTGAACGGTCGTTCACTTATTATTCCATTCTCTCCGAGCATTCCGGCTATACTATAGATCTTTGTAGTCTCTACTATTTCCTTCATACTCATCTCTGGCATGATGGTGGGAATTCTTCTTGCTAGCATAGTTTTACCACCACCGGGGCCACCGATCATAAGTATGTTATGCCCTCCAGCTACAGCAATCTCAATAGCTCTCTTGGCTGAATACTGCCCCCTGACATCAGAGACATCCATGTCAGGTTGTTTGTTTCTGACAATGTTTATCTCCTCCTTCAAAGGAGGAATACTACAATTTCCGCTTATAAATTCTGATACTTCTCTTAAATTCTTTACGGGAAAGATGTTTATGTGTTCAGAAACAATACTGCATTCCTTTGCATTTTCATCGGGTATGAAAACGTTTTTGAAGTTGTTTTCTATAGCAAACAAGACCACAGGAAGAATACCTTTTGTGTGTTTTACACGGCCATCTAGAGAAAGTTCTCCAACGAAGATCGTATTATTGAGATCTACAACTCCGGAATCGTTTATCTGCCCAGAGCCTACGAGTATACTAATTGCTAAGGCTAAGTCCAAAATTGAGCCTTCCTTCCTTATGTATGCTGGAGCCAAGTTCACCAAAATTCTCTTTAGGGGGAAAGAGTATCCTGTATTCAGAATACTACTACGAACTCTCTCTTTAGATTCCTTTACGGTTGCGTCAGGCAAGCCAACTATCTCAAAACTTGGGATCTTAGCTTCAATATTGACCTCAACCTCAACTAAAGAAGCGTTCAACCCAACAACGGAAGATGAATAAACCTTACTCACCATATTTCCCTCCTCAAACTCCAAAGAATATTAAACAAGAATACTCAAAATTTTATTACAATGCTTCTTTAATGCTAAGAAAGGTAGGAAGTAGAAGATGGGAGAAATATTGTTAGCTGAGAGATAAAAGTGTTATCAGTTTTTAGAGCTTAGGAGTTGATATCTTTTCTAGTCACGCCGTATCCAAATATTGCAAAGTCGTACTTAATGGGATCCATTGGATCAAACTCCTTTAGTTTTTCTGTTATTTCTTCAGCAGTTAACCAATCGTTTTGGTTCCTTTTTGTCAAGCCAAACTCTCTGGAGACTCTTAAAACATGAAAGTCAAGAGGTATCACTAATGCAGATGTTGGAATAACATCACTCCACAACCCAGTGTCGACTCTATCCTTCCTAACCATCCATCTAAGAAACATATTAAGTCTCTTACAGGCACTACCTCTTTTAGGAGTAGGAATAAGCGAGTAGATAGCTGAAGATAGAGAATTATTCCACCCCAACATCTTATCAACAACATAGATAAGAATTTCTCTTACGTTTTTTGAACTTTTGTTATTCTGATATGCCTCGTAAAACAGGTTCTTAAGGCTTCCCCATCTTCTTAGAACCTTTCCAACAGAATAAATCACATAGCCGATTTCTTCCCCCAAGATGTTCCTATATGCAAAATACGAAAAATTCCTCAACTTATCGGGTAAACTATCAATGTCAAAGTTGATGGTATATTCGTAAGGTGTCCCCTTCATTACATTAAAGAGCAGTTCCTCGGTTTTTGAAATTATCTTCTCTCTTTTTCCCTGAGACATGACAGAAGCTATAAATCCAGCTACCTCTTTATCTCTCTCTTCGCTAAATCTATAGACAAATTGTATAGGATCGGAAAGTATAAACTCAGGAGTGCAGTAAAGTTCGTAAAGGTAGTCTAGTTTCTTTTTAAGCTTGTTAGAATTAGTTTCTTGCTTAGAGTTAGGCCAATCTGGTCCAAAAAGAGAGTTTTCTTCCATGCCTTACATAATATATTATAAGAGATCTTCAAGATTTGAAAACTTAGGTGAGAAGTAGGAATTTTGGTGTTCTAGATCTATTCTCCAGAGCAGTTAGGTGCGGTGCGATATAAACAGAGGATATACGACCTGTCCTAGTGAAATCCCTCCGTCATTTGGAGGAACTTTCCTGTTAACCATCACACTAAAACCACTCTCTTCAAGTCTCCTTATCACAGTGTCAAGAATATAGCTGTTTTGGAATACTCCACCACTTAACGCAACTTTGTTACATAAGGAGAATTTAGCTATTTTGGAAACGCAATCCTCTATTATCTTAACCATGGTGTTGTGAAACTTCAGGCTTATTGTCTCTCTGGGGACACCATCTTTGAGATCCTTTACTATGCCTATTACGATATTTCTCCAATCAACAGTTTTACCATTGATTTCATATTCATATTCTCCCACGTTACTTTCTCTTGAGGAATAAAGAGCAAACTCTAACTCCATAGCTGATTGTCCTTCAAAGTTTGAGTGTTCTGAGATACCAAGTATTGACGAAACTCCATCAAAAAGTCTTCCCGCACCACAAGATTTTACATACATTCCTTTCTTATACATACTCACAATTTGGTTAAAGTTGCTTCTGTTACCAAAAATCCTTTCTGCTTCGTCTAGTTGTGAAGATAGAAGTAATAAGGCTATTCCTATTCTGTATACCTCTCTGATAGCTTTTTCACCGCCTACAAGGGGTATAGGAAGAAAGTGAAATACTCTTTCAAACTTTCCATCAGAAACTAGAAAGAATTCACTTCCCCACATTTCACCGTCCATTCCATACCCTGTGCCATCCCATCCAACGCCTATTACTTTCTCACCAAGAGAATCATTTTCAGCAGTGACGGATAGGATGTGAGCTAGATGGTGCTGAACCTTCAGCAATGGAACTTCTAACTTTTCGGAAAGTGCCTCTGCAAACTGAGTAGAATAGTAATCTGGGTGTAGATCACAGACGATGTATCTAGGCTTTATTTCGTAGAATCTCAATAGATCGTTGACACTCCTCTCAAATGCCTTTACGGACTCAAGAGTTTCCAAATCTCCGATGTGTTGGCTAAGAATTACATAGTTATCAGTAGAAACTGCAACTGTGTTTTTAAGGTGTCCACCAACAGCTAGGATGTTTGGTAGTTTTCTACTGAGTGTAATAGGCCTAGGAACGAAACCTCTTGCCCTTCTTAAGAGAAGACTATTTCCTGAAGGAGTAATTCTTATTACGCTATCGTCAACATGCCTAACTATCTTACGATCGTGTATAAGAAAGTAATCAGCTATGCCCATAAGCCTTTGAAGTGCTTCATCGTTGTCTATACATATAGGTTCATCCGAGATATTACCACTTGTGCATACTAAAGGTATCTTAACTTCTTCCATAAGAAGAACGTGCAGTGGTGAGTAGGGTAACATGCAACCTAAAAAGGGGTTTCTAGGAGCAACAAGCTCTGATATTTTGGTATTCTTTTTCTTTCTAAGTAGCACGATAGGAGCAATGTAAGAACTTAGAATTTCTCTTTCTTTAGGTGATATATAGCAGTAATCTTCAATATCCTTTATTCTTCTAAACATTACTGCAAATGGTTTTTCTTCTCTCCTTTTTCTCGTTCTCAGTTTTCTCACAACATCGTCAATATCCGCTCTACACACAAGCTGAAACCCACCTATTCCCTTTAGAGCAATTATATTACCTTGAAAAATAAGTCTTGAGGTTTCAATTATCGTTTTTCTAGTGTAATCTCTCAGTCCATTTTCGCTGAAATCTTGCCTTTCAATTACCCTTGATTGGTTAGCATCAAGTAAGGAGATGTTAGGGCCACAGGTAAAGCAGGCTATTGGTTGGGCGTGAAATCTCCTACTTCTTATGTTCTCATATTCCTCCTTGCAGGTTGGACACATTTCAAATTCCTTCATTGAAGTATTGTTTCTGTCGTAAGGAACATCCTCAACGATTGAGAATCTGGGACCGCAGTCTGTGCAGTTTATAAAGGGATAGAGAAACCTTCTATCGCTTCTGTTGAGTAACTCTTCTCTACATTTATCACAAATACCAATGTCGGGGGGAATTATTGGAAATTTCTCTTTGCTTTTGACACTCTGTAGGATTGAAAACTCTTTCTCTCCTAATGAAGGAATTTCACTGATGTGTATAGATAAAATTTCACTAGCTTTGGGATGAAGAGTTTTAATTGTGTTAAGAAACTCTTCTATCTTGCTCTCTTTGCCTTCCACTTCAATAAGCACTCCCTTGGTGTCGTTTTTGACCCATCCTCCAAGGCCAAGTTTTTTAGCAACTCTGTATACAAATGGTCTAAATCCAACACCCTCAACTAATCCTTTAACCTCTATTAAAAATCTCTTAGTATCATTCACAGGAAGCACTCTCCTACAGTATTCTGGTCTTAGGTTTACTTGTGAAAGTTTTCCTAGTGAAGTGTAGAGTCTCACCCTTTTTGATAAGGGGTGGTGGTTTGATTTTTTTAAGCTCCTGTATATTTTCAGCACCTAGTATTTTCATAGTTTCTCTTATCTCACTTTTTATCTTCTCCAAGTAATACTTTACCCCATCTACTTCACCGCCGAAGGCGTATATTGTAACAGGTCTTCCTATACATACAAAGTCTGCTCCCAAGATTAAAGCTTTAACAACATCCGCTCCGCTTCTAAAGCCACCATCTATTCCTATCATAACTTTCTTCCCCCTAAGGGCTTTGACGATACCGGGAAGCACACTGATAGTTGAAGGTAATGAGTCATTTACCCTGCCACCATGGTTTGAAACAATTATTACTTTAGCTCCAGCTTTGTACGCTGATAAGGCATCGCTTGGGTTCATGATTCCTTTGATTACAAAAGGTAGTTTAGTAGAGTTTACGATTTCTTCAAGCTCTTTATCACTCTTAGGTTCAACCTCTTGGTTTCTTAGCTTCATGGTAGGTATTAGGAATCCATCAACGTCCATTCCTACAGCAATAGCTCCAACTTCCTCTGCTTCCTTTATTCTCCTTATAATTTCTAGATTATTCCTTCTGGGTTTGTAGATTCCTATTCCGTTTCCGAAGTTCTCTAGAATCGCCCTGATTCCCAGTTTATATTTTTCTGGGGTTGCACTATCTCCTACCATTGCAATAGTTCCTGAGAACATAGCTCCCTTTATAACCCATCTAATATACTCAAGTTCTTCCACCTTTCCTCCAAGGTTTGATGTTGTTCCAGTGATAGGTGCAACGATAACTGGCAGGTCCAGTTTCAGTCCAAGGAAATTGATAGAAGTGTCTATGTTTTTTGCTGAGTGGATATACCTTGGCATGAGCTTATATTCTCCTAAGACTCTTACATTTTCTACAAATGATTCACCACTACCTATTCCACCTATTCCGGGAACCTTACCTCTACAGCTTTCCCCATCGCACCTTTTACAAACATAACAAGCTCCATTAAACTTTCTTCGGGCTTTCTCTAGTATTTCGCTTTCGGGTGTCACCAGTCCGCTAGATTCTGTTAAAATTTTTATCCTCCTTATCCCATTGTTTACATTTCTTATTGCTTCTTCACGAGTCTTCCCTACCGCTATGATGTTTCCAGCCTTGTCAAGATTGCTTTTGGGCTCACCTACAGCATCACCTTCTTTAACCTTTATAAACACATCCTTAACTCCATCTACACCTCTAGCCTCCTCAACACCACTTATTGACGTAACTACCCCCTTGTATGGAATTAAGGCTCTCTCAATGCAGGTAAGTTTATACTCATATCTATTTATCTCAGGTTCTTTCCCCAGATGAATAAGAAGGATATTTCTCATAAGGTTTACTCCCGTGGAGTAAGGAAAGGTGTGTGTGGACATAAAGCCCCCGGAAAGCCTTGAGGCTATTTCTCCTATGTAAGGCTTATTGTCAACAGAGATCTTTATATCCCCTTTGGCAGAACCGTTTATTATTCCAACAGCTCTTATGGCTTTCTTAAATTCCTCTATTGCGATTTCAACAAGATCACTTGGAAGATTGGTAGGCATAATGTGACCTGTTTCAACAAAATAAGGAGGGTATTCTATTATTCTATCCGCAACGCCAGTTATAATAATCTCTCCCCTATAAACCAAAGCATCAACGCTAAGCTCGTTTCCTTCAATAAATTCTTCAACTAATACCTTCCCTTGGAAAGAAAAACCCATACTTTCCCTGAAAGATGACTCAATATCTTCTTCGGAACTAAGCTTTTTTACTCCCCTTGCTCCCATATTGTCAATAGGTTTTATCACTGCGTACTTTCCTTTATCTCTTAAAACCCTAAAAGCAGAAATTACCTCTTCCAATGTAGAACAAAGGAAAAACTCAGGAACATTGACACCCTCTCTGACTAGTGTTTCTCTCATTAGGTATTTGTTAGTGGTTTTCAGCGCAGTTTCTGGAGAAATCAAAAATGGAGCAACTATTTCGTTTATTTTTGCCACTGTATAAGACATGTCAGTACCTACGGTAATTGCTGTAGCAACTTCATCTAATAAATTCTCCTCCCGAAGCTTTACAATTATGCTTTCGTAATCCCTAGTGCTTATTGGGAAAAACACATCACCTATCTTTGAGCCTATACAATCAGGGTCCTTATCAAAAACAATCGCCTTAAACCCAAGTTCTTTTATTTCTCTTATTATCTTTTCTTGGAGAATTCCTCCCCCGATTGATACGATATACTTCTTCACAGTATTTATGATAAAAAACTGGTATTCCGTTTTCCAAAGAAATACAACAAAGTTTAATTCCCGTAGTATTGCTTTATATCTGGAGCCTGTAGCACTTATTGGAAAAGTGGAATTTTTTAGACTTTCTTGACTTATCTCTGGATAGTTAGTATATTTACCGCATAAAAACTTTTGGAGGCTTTTATGGGAAGAATCATTGATGACGATTCTAGGAAATTTTTAGAGGAAAAGTTTCAAGAGTTGAGAGATGATGTAGAGGTGAGAGTATATTACAACTCATTGGATGAGAGTGTTAGGGACTATGTAGAGTTTACCAAAACTTTTTTTTCGGAATTAGCGGAGGTCAGTAGTAAGATCAAGCTTCAGCTTGTGGAATCTAGTATTGGGTCTAAAACCTCAACAGGTCTTACTATAAGAACTATTCCAAGTGTAACGATAGGTGAGGATAGGGGGTATAAGATTTTATTTAGTGGTTCTCCTCTTGGATACGAAGCAAGTCAAATTGTTGAAACTATTGTTATGATTTCTACTGAAAACCATGAGCTTGGTGATGAAGTAGCACAGAAGTTAAGCTCTCTATCTAAGCCTGTGAATATAAAGGTATTTGTAACGCCTACATGTCCTTATTGTCCAGGATCTGCTTATTTAGCAAATAGAATTGCAGTTGCATCTAGGGGAAAAGTGGTAGCTGAGGTTGTGGAAGCTAACGAGAACCCAGACTTAGCAATGGAGTGGGGTATAGAGAGTGTTCCTACTCAGATAATAAATGACTCTTATGAATCAAAGACGGTAGGACTACAGAACGAAGAAGAATTTGTAAATCAAGTTTTGAGATTCGGCAAGTAAGTTTTGCTTCCTTCTAAATCTCAGTGAAAATGTTTTTTAGGAAGAAATTCCTTCCGAAGATTCCGGAAGTGCTGTCAAGCTCAAATATCCCGTAGTTTCCAATTCTCAAGTTTAAGAATATCTTGTTCTTGACAAATATTGTATCCTTTTCATCTTGTAAGAAGATGTTTCCATATCTATCAACTCTTGCAATAAATCCAAAAATCTTATTTGTCTTTCCTCTAATTGCTTCTCTTATGTTCCCACAGCTATTTTTCATTCTTATTTCGTCAAAATTACTGCTAAAGAGAAGTAGTGAGAAACCCAAAGTTTTGAATTCTTCTCTTGCAAGTGCTAATCTCCTCTGAATTTTTGGTAAGGATTGTGGAATCTTTAGCAGTGTTTCTCTGTTGTCCATAGTATCAAAGGCTCCCGCCTTCACAAGTTTGCTTACATCTCTTGGAAATTCTTTTCCGACCCTAGCATAGAATTCGCTAAAGCTTTTGAAATAGCTTTCTTCCCTCTCTCTGATAATTTTCTCAACTACTTTTGTGCTGACCTTAAGGCAGGCAAATGGCAGGAAGAAATTCCCGTTTTCCTCATAGACCTTGCTGAAAGATGCCTTATTAATATCAATTCCTCTAATGCTATAACCTCTGTTGATAAGTTCTTGTAATACGATGAAGGAGTATTTTCTTTCCTTAACAACAGTGTTTTTTAGAACCGAAAGAATGAATTTTGTTTCATCTTCTGCCTTTAGTCCGGCATACGCGAGAAATCTATAGAACTTTGGAACTTCAATAGACTTTATCCCCAGAATATTCTTGTATCTTACTACCAATCTCGTAATCTTACTTGATGTTTCTTTGTCCATTCCGTTTTCAACAAGTGTTCTAAATAGATCAACTTCGTTTATTCCGGTGTCCTTCTTGTCTCTTGACCAAACTATACTTAGGAGGATCTCAACTGTTTTTTCATCAAGCATTTCAAGAATATCTTCAACAAAGAGAGGATATTTTTGTGACACTATCTCTTCCATTAAACCCTTATAGTATGGTTTGAGTGATAGAGTTTTTGCGATGTAGAATAGGCTTAGAGTATCTTTAATACCTTTTATGGTGTGTTTGCTTCTTATATCTTTCCAAAATGCTGAGAGCACATAAGGTGGCATAAAGCCTTCGTCATTTCTTATGATATCCAAAACCTTAAAGTGAAAAGCTTTAGTGGGTAGGTATTCAATATGTCTGATATCTAAAACTGCATCATAGGTTTTTTTGCAAAATTCAACACCAATGTTGTTTTTGTGCTTTACTCTCTTGCGCAGATATTCTGGGGAGTAAAAAAGTCTGTTACTAACTCTAAAGGTGGTGACGATATTCTTTAGATAGCTTCTTACAAGCTCTTTGCTTCTTTCGGGTAGTGCATGTATTTTCTCGTCAACAAAATTTTCTCTTATGTGAACTGGGTATGCTCTGTAGAATAGTTCGTCGCCAAAGTTTGAGGCTAGCACTTCTGTGAATTTTTCTTTTGAAGAGACGTCAATGTCAATATAGAAAGGCTTCTCATTAAGCAGATGAGAGAGTGAGATAACTTTTGATTTATTAATCTTGATGAGTTTTAGCTTTTCAAATATGAAGGAGGTAGAAAGAATGTCGGATATTACAGTGCCATGTTTTAGAAATTCTTCAAAGGATACTATAAGTTTATAGAAAAACTCACAGAGACCTAGTTCCTTTATCTTGAAAAATTCTCTCCGTATTCTATCGTCAACTTTGGTAGAGGAGAGGATTTTATTCCACAGTAATGAAGAGAAGGTTTCTTCACGGCTTGAAGATTGGATCTCATAGTCTCTCACGTCGTTTATCTTCTCTAGTGTGTGTTTTATCTTGTTTATTGCCTGTTCTGGTAGATCCTCTAACTCTTTTATAATGTAAGATGTGGTAGGTAAGGGTGAAGGTGTGGGTATAAATTCTTTGAGTAAGCTAGAGTATTTTTCTAGCTCTTGAGATATTGTTGAGTAATGGAAGGGTATTATGTAATCAACTTTTGATATAACATCTCTGATGAGATTTTTGTTGTTTTTGCTGATACCTATACCTAGTTTCCCGAGGAAGATGTTGTAGAGGTAGGAGAAAGCTTCTTTACTTTTACCGCAGTAGAAGATGATGATATCTAGGTGCTTTAGTTCTCTAATGTTAGGAGATTCTCTTCTTCCTAGGTTTTCTAGTGCTTGGAAAGAGTTTGGCACAATATATGTTACGAATTTTTGGTTGTTGATTGTTATGGGGGTTCGTATAGCTGGGAAGAATATAACGGAAGTTTTGGGCAGGGAGAAGATTTCCTCAATCCAGAATGGATAATTTGGATCGGAGATACCTATTGCTTTAAATCCATTGTCAATAGCTATTTTCTGTATAGATGTAAGGTCTAGGACGGATTCTCTTGAGAAGGAGGTATATACTCCTATTAATCCGATGGGTAAGATTAGCATTAATTATTTTCTTCTTTGGAGGATATACTTGTTTGTTGGTGAATTTTTTCTTCTTGTTTTGTATCCTAGGCAAGGTTTTGCCCAAGGGGTCATAGGGTAGGGATAACCTTTCTGTTTTCCTCCTTCACCTCCGCCGTGTGGGTGGTCAATAGGGTTCATTGCTACTCCTCTGACTTTAGGTTTTATTCCTAGCCATCTGCTTCTTCCAGCTTTGCCGATTCTTATGTTTACGACGTCGGGATTACTTACCTGTCCGATTGTTGCATAACAAGTGAGTAACACCATTCTTACTTCTCCAGACGGTAGTCTGAGTATTGCGTACTTTCCTTCCTTAGCCTCAAGTTTTGCAAAAGTACCACCACTTCTAGCAAGCTGTCCTCCTTTTCCAGGGTGCAGTTCAACGTTATGGACTGTTGTTCCTATAGGGATGTTTTTTAGCGGTAAAGCACAACCAAGTTCTATCGGTGCATTTTCTCCAGCCATCACTTTGTCTCCAACCTTTATACCAAGTGGAGCAAGAATGTATCTTCTTTCACCATCTTCGTAAACTATTCTGCAAATCCTAGCACTTCTGTTAGGATCGTATTCAATGGTTTCCACCTTTGCCCACATGTTCCTTTTGTCTCTCTTGAAATCAATTATTCTATAGAGTCTCTTGTGCCCACCACTTTTGGTAAAAACAACTGTTCTACCAAGATTATTTCTGCCACCAGTCTTTTTAAGACCTACAGTGAGTTGTTTACAAGGCTCGTCTGTGGTTATTTCTGAAAAATCGTATCCTGTTCTATTTCTAGATGCATTGGTGATCGGTTTGTAAATCTTTATTCCCATACATAACCTCCTACTTCTTTAGCTCCATCTTTTTCCCTGTCTTTTTTTCTTCTTTCTTTTCTTCTTCTTTGCCTGTTTTTGTTGAAACCTCTTCTAGTATAGGAATGGTGCCTTTTGCGAGTTTGATATATGCTTTTTTCCAAGAGGAGGTAAATCCTTCTCTTCTTGCCACGAACCTTCTCTTTTTAGGTTGGATGCAAGTATTAACTGAAGCAACTTCTACATTGTAAAGTTTTTCTATTTCTTGTTTTATCTCCATCTTCGTTGCATTTTTTCTTACCTTGAACACGAAAAGACCTGTGGGTTTATTATCTTTATCTGTCATCATATTACGCACTTTTTCGGAGTTTAATATCGGTGCTAAGATAACAGACCTTGGCATTCTGACCTCCGGAAGTTGCGCCCGGCGGGACTCGAACCCACAACCCTCTGCTTAGAAGGCAGATGCTCTATCCTTTGAGCTACGGGCGCAAATTTGCGGGGGTTGGATTTGAACCAACGACCTCTGGGTTATGAGCCCAGCGAGCTACCTGACTGCTCTACCCCGCGTCGCAATATAAATTATACTGAAGTTTATTCCTCTTTCGCAAACTGAAATTACCAAAAATCAATAAATTCCAGTTTTCATTAGGTGAGTAGACAAGATTCTACTTTTTGTCTACTTACCCTCTTTGTTTCTAGATAGTGTTGACAGTCACACAGCTTAGCTTCATCCCAAGCCTTTTAACTACTTGTTGGAAAAGATGTTCATCTAATCTTATTTAACCCCTCAAACACCTCAAGACAACTCAACTCCCTGTCATACATAACAAGCCTATCCCCTATCACCTCTTTTATCTTCTTGATATCTCAAAATCCCACACCCACTTACTCTCATAACTCTGTGAGAGTATCTTCGTTGACATCGGAAACACCGCAAATACTATCGCTCTTCCCTTGTATGCAGTAGCGAAGTATAGAAGGACAACTTCCGCTATCTTCTTCCTGAGTTTGGATGGAAGGTCAAATAGAAAGTTTTTGATAAAGTGGTTTATAGTTTTTTTGATATTCATACATGCCTCCTTTTGCCTTTATTTTAAGGGCAAGAGGAGGTTTTTTCACTTTAATTTTTACCAAACTCTACTACAAACTTCAGACCCCAAACTGAAGCATAACGATATACGATATCATCAGTCTCACAACAACTTTACCCTTCTCTCAAAC
>JBCNVF010000107.1 GCA_039630355.1 Brevinematia bacterium | reverse complement strand
AAACCCCCGGGGGTTTCCAGAAGTGATATTTTTCTAAAACCGAAATATTTTGGTATCGGAAGCCACGTAAAAACAAGCTTTGCGGGAGAATTAGACTTATCAAAGTCAGTTATACTTATCTAACTGGACGCAAAATTTTTTTAAGTGTTGAAAAAAGGTGGGGGGTTTCCAGAAAAACGTAAACCAGTGAGAGTTAACTCACTAAAGATTGTGTGCAAATTCAGAGTAGTAGGCTATAAGGATATACTTATCTTCCAATAAGGTCCATAAGAAAATCTACTGAAATTTATTACTCCAGCTCCCAGACCTAAATCTAAATTAACTAGCCAAATACTGTAGCTCATACCTAGCCCTAAACCAACATTTCTAATGCCGTCTATGTAACTACTACCATACCCTTTAACGAATATTCCCAACCTGCCTAAATTCCCATCCCAAAGATCCAAAAACATATATTTCATTCCTAAATCTAAAGAAATTTTGTTGTAGATCCTCTCACTTTCTTGCGGTATCATAATACTGTCTCCAATGCTCATATCTAGACTGAAATTCTTGTCTAACAAATACCTTACACCAAATACCCCTATACCTAAACTACCACTCCCAATCTCAAATATAAACTTCCTCCTGCTAACCAAACTTGCGCTTACTATCCTTATCTCTTCTTTGCCTTCTACTATTCTGTTCTCTATCACCACATTCTCTTTCTTATCCTTCCCGATCATAATGCTCCCACTGGCAAGTGGGTTTTTATCGTTACTATCCAAAATTTCTATCGTATACTCAATCCCACTTATCACTTGTAATGTAGAGCTAAAACCATCTTTCACCCTACTAAACACAATTTGTTTGTTAACCATTATATCTACCTCTCTGTTCCTAATCCCAACTACCTCAAACTCTACATTACCTATTCCTACATCCTTTCTTGTTATCGCATTAGCGCACATTATTGCTATGCTGTCTGCTATTTTGAACAGTTCATCTTCGCTTGTACCACCCTTGATCACACTACTCCAAATTATTATGCCTCTGTTGTCATGAACGTTGACCTTGTAAATTATGTTCTCACCTTCTAATCTATACTCCCCAGTTATGAAGTATTCCATTCCTTTATTGTTTTTAACCATACTGACATAGTCACCATAATTGAAGTTTACACGTAGGGGGTCTAATATTTCATATTCCTTGAGATATCTTAATAAAGAGTGTGAAGATTTGATAACCCCGTAGGAGTACAAGTTTCTGTCATATACATACTCCCCTTCTTTCTCACTAAAAAAGCCGAAAATTGCAACCTTTTTGACACTGCTACCACAACTGTAAAGTATTATGACAGTAAAAGCAAGTAGCACCGTCAATAGTGAATGCTTGATAGAAAGTTTGAAAAGCGTTTGGAAAGTAGAGATTTTATTGTAGAACCTGTTATTAATTCTTGACATATTGACCTCCTTTTAGTGGATATCAATAATAATAACCTCTTTTTGAAGATGTTTCAAGTTTTTTTGTGGAATTTATGCTTGATAGAGTTTTAAACTATATTAGACTGTGGTGGACTATGGAGAGAGTAATATTTTTGGTTCAACATGGTGAAGCGAAGTCTGAGAGTGAGGATCCTGAGAGACATTTAAATGAAGTTGGCAAAGAAGAGACTAGAAAGGTTGGTATTCTGCTTTCTAAGACACCTTTAAGACCAAGTTTAATAGTCCATAGTGGTAAAGCGAGAGCAAAGGAAACGGCGGAAATACTAGCAGAGCTATTAAAACCCGAGAGAGGCGTTGTTGAAGGAGAAAATCTATCTCCTCTTGATGATCCCTTAACTTGGGCTAAGAGACTTGAAAACGAAGATAAGATTATGATAGTAGGACACCTGCCATACTTATCAAAATTAACATCTCTACTTCTAGTGGGCGATCAGAATGTGGAAGTGGTTAAGTTTAGGTACTCCTCGTGTTTGGTTCTTGCTAAAGAAGATAAGTTTCGCATAAAACTGTTTGTAACACCTGAAGTTGAGAAATAAGATGGACAACGTAATAGTTATAAGAGGAGCAAGAGAAAACAACTTAAAGAACATTGATCTAACAGTACCTAAAAACAAGATTGTGGTTGTAACTGGACTTTCGGGGTCAGGTAAATCTTCACTAGCTTTCAACACAATATATGCAGAAGGTGAAAGAAGATATCTTGAGTCTGTATCAACTTACGCTAGACAGTTCCTCGGAAGAATGAGTAAACCCGATGTTGACAAGATTGAAGGACTATCTCCTGCTATATCTCTTGAGCAGAGTGCAGGAAAATTCAATCCTAGGTCAATTGTTGCAACTGTTACCGAGATTTACGATTACATGAGGTTGCTTTTTGCAAGGTGTGGAACTCCTACATGCTATGTCTGTGGAACAGAGTTGCAGAGATTTTCCATTGACGAGATTGTGGATAAGATTTTGGAAATGGATGGAACGAGAATAACAATACTTTCTCCTATTGTACAACAAAGGAAGGGAACTTTTAAGCATACCATCGAGGAACTTAGAAATAGAGGTTTCACTAGGTTTGTAATAGATGGGAAGTTTGTTGATACTGATGAAAGTGGTATTCCTGAGCTTGAGAAAAATGTTAAGCATAATATTGAGGTTCTTGTAGATAGGATAAAGGTTTTTAGAGAGAATAGGGAGAGGATCTTTGATAGTGTTGACATTGCTATCAACCTTTCGGATGGAAGTGTTGTTGCTGAAGTGTTTGACACCGGAGAGAGAATATACTTTTCTGATAGGTATACTTGCCCTGAGCATTTGGTTGCTTACGGAAAGATTGAGCCAAACCTTTTTTCTTTTAACTCTCCTGTTGGAGCTTGTGCTTCCTGTAGTGGGATTGGGGAGAAGTACGAGTTTGATGTGGATCTCATAATACCCGATAAAAACCTTTCTATAAAAGATGGAGCTATAAAGACTATAGGTAAGCATCAGTTTGTTTACTGGGATGAGCTTAACGCTTTAGCAAAAAAGTATGGGTTTTCTCTTGATACTCCTGTGAAAGATCTGCCCGAAGAGATAGTGAATATAATTCTATACGGTTCCAGTGAAGAATATAGGGTTATCCATTCCTCAAGAACCTCGTATTGGGAGTATACGAATAAGTGGGAAGGTGTGATACCTTCTTTGGAGAGAAGATATCTTAGTGCTGAGAATGATGATGCTAGGGAGTGGTTTTTACAGTTTATGCGTGGCAAAACGTGTAGCGAGTGTAACGGAGATAGACTGAATAAGATGGCTCTCAGTGTAAAATTTCTGGGAAAAAACATAATGGAGCTTACCAGAATGACAGCTTCTCAGCTTAAAGAGTTTCTAAAAGATGCTGAGAGTAACCTGTCTAGTAGGTATAAAATCATTGCGGAGCCGATAATAAAGGAAATCCTACAGAGAGTTGATTTTTTAATAGATACAGGTCTTGACTACATAACACTTGATAGAAAAGTTTCAACACTATCTGGTGGTGAGTTGCAACGGATCAGGCTTGCTACTCAGCTTGGGTCTGGGCTTTCTGGAATAATATATGTCGTAGATGAACCAACGATAGGTTTACATCAGAGAGATACCGAGAGGCTTATAAATACCCTCAAGGGGCTTAGAGATTTAGGTAACACTGTAATTGTGGTTGAGCATGACAGAGATGTAATAATGAGTAGTGATTTCCTTATAGATCTTGGGCCTGGGGCCGGAGTTAATGGTGGGAATGTAGTAACAAGCGGAGAACTTAGTGCTCTTATGAGAGAGGGTAATAGTAATTCTCTTACTCTTAGGTATTTAAGGAATGAGGAAAAGATACCATTGCCTAGCGAGAGGAGAAAACCTAAGGAGTTTCTTAGGATGTATGGTCTTAGAGAGCATAATCTAAAGAACATAGATGTTAAGATAGCTTTAGGGTGTTTGGTGTGTGTTACCGGGGTTTCTGGTTCGGGTAAAAGCACGTTAGTTGTTGATACTCTTTATCCAGCTTTGCATAACATGATATACAAAACTAAGTTGCCAGAGGGGAAGTATGAAAGGATTGAAGGGTATGAAAGTGTGAAGAGAGTTGTTATGGTAGACCAAACTCCTATAGGTAGGACTCCTAGGTCAAATCCTGCAACTTATGTTGGGGTTTTTGACGATATAAGACGACTTTTCGCTATGACCAGAGATGCAAGAGCAAAAGGTTTTACTCCCAGTAGGTTTAGTTTTAACGTGAAAGGTGGAAGATGTGAAGCTTGTCAAGGACAGGGGGTTATAAAGGTGGAAATGAATTTCTTACCGGATATATACCTTACCTGTGATGTATGCAATGGAACTAGATATAATTCTGAGACACTTGAGGTTAGGTTTAAGGGGAAGAATATACATGAAGTTTTGGAGATGACTATTGAGGAGGCTTGCAAGTTTTTTGAGAACGAAAGAAGTGTTGCAGACAAGCTACAGGTATTTATTGATGTTGGGCTTGGCTATCTTAAGCTGGGGCAACCTGCAACTACTTTGTCAGGAGGTGAAGCTCAGAGAGTTAAAATTGTCTCAGAGCTTTCTAAGAAGTTTACGGAACATACTCTCTATATACTGGATGAACCAACAATAGGGTTGCATTTTGATGATGTCAAGAAATTAGTTTTCTCTCTGCAGAGGTTGGTTGATAAGGGACATACCGTTGTAGTAATTGAGCATAACCTTGATCTTGTGAAATGTGCGGACTATATCATAGACTTAGGACCTGAAGGAGGTGATAGGGGGGGATATATAGTTGCTGAAGGAACTCCTGAAGAGATTACTAAAAATGAAAGATCTTACACTGGAAAGTATCTGTTGCAGTATATTACCTAGCATGGATTTAGAGATAGTTCTCTAGAAGTTCTTTGAACCTCAAGGCGTTTTTTACTGCTTGCCCGTTGTGACAGTTATTGAAAAAGACATATAGCTTGTCAAAGTTTTGGTTTTCTTTTATCTTATTGATCCATTCAGTAAGCTCGTCATCGGAGTAGTAGTAGTCATATCTTAGTTTTTCTCCTTCATACCATTTGCTAGCGTCTCTACTGTGTAGTCTTATGTAGCCGATTCTGTTTGTGATTACTAAATCCCTGGGTGGCAGTGATTTTATTTCTGGTTCGTCTACACTGATAAACGTGAAGTTTTCTCTCTTTAGGATATCGTAGACAACGTTGTTATACCAATCTCTGTTTCTAAACTCAACTGCAAAGTTGTATTCTCTAAATTCTCTTCCTAGTTTAGCAACGTATTCTAGGTTTTTGGGAGAAAAGCGAAAGCTTTGTGGAAATTGTGCGACAACTGTATCAAGTGAATTAGAATCCTTTAGGACCTCAATAGCGTTTAGGAATTCATCCTTATCTCTCTGTGGAACTTCACTGTAAGGGTTGTCAAAGTCTTTTTGATGTGTGAACGAAGAATAGAGCTTGATGGTAAATAGAAATTGTCTAGGAACATTTCTTAGGATTGAGATGAGGGTATATCTATTGGGTATCCTGTAGTATGAGAAGTTGATCTCTACGGTGTTGAAGTATTGTGAATAGTATAGGAGGAACTTGTTTTTTGGCAAGGATGGAGGGTAAAAAGTCCCAACCCAGTCTTCATAACTCCAGCCGGAAGTGCCTATAAAGATCTTTTCTAGCATTTCTTTTCCCATACTCCCCACCAAAAAGTTCTTCCTTCGGAAAGCCATTTTTCGTAGTAAAGCGTAGGAATGAAAGAGTTTTTGTATTCTTCGGAGAGATTTGCATTATATGCCCAGTTTCCTAATATTTCGGTCAGTATTTCATTGGTTGTGAGAAAAGCATTTTCAACGTCAGTTGCTAGATGGAAGTGCCCTTTGGGTTTTGTTATTCTATCAAGCATGCTTAAGAATCCTATCTCAAATAGTCTGTTTCTCCAATTTGAGCTTTTAGGCCATGGTTCTGGGAAGTTCATATATGTCTTTTCAACGGAGTTATCTCTGAAGAAAAGAGGTATTATTTCCATAGCATTTCCAGAGAGTATTAAGGTATTCTCTAGATTGTTTCTTTCTATTCTTCGTTTACATTTCTTTGCTCTTTTTATGTCAAGTTCAACTCCTATGACTGTCTTGTCTCTGAAGGTCTTTCCTAGGTGTTCTAGGAAGGCACCATTTCCGCTACCAATCTCAAGGATTATGTTAGTAGTTTTTAGGATTTCATAGATCTTAGGTTTTTCTTCTAGACTGAATATTTTCTCTTCGTATAGTTTCACAGTAATATTTTGCAGGATTTTTGTTGCAAGATTCAAAGGATTTTGCAGAAAGTCGGGCTTTCTTGGTTGTTTTCGTTTTGTGAGAGGTAGCAGAGATTGATAGTTAAGTGTAAGTTAGGTATAATTATTATGATGAAGTTAGGTTGTGGGATGTTTGATTATAGTGTTTTCTTGCTGAATGTGGAAAAACCGTCGGAGGAGTTTGTAGATCATATAAGTGGTTGTGAAGAGTGTAAGAGTGATTTTGTTGAGATAAGGGTTGCTAGTAAGAAGATGGAATTGTGTGAATTTGAGCCGACGATCTGTGGGTTGAAGTATGGAAAGATTCTTTTAAAGCTTAAGGAGGGGATGCTGGAGATAATAGATGCTATTAGTGGTACTCGTTATGGAGCTAAACTTGCCTTTAGGGGGGATGCGGTGTATCAAACTAGAAAGGAGATTATATACGAATCTGGGGGGATGAAGATATTTGTTGATTCATATGAGGCGAATGAGTTGATTCTAAGCGTGAGGGTAAACGACTACGGAGAGATTACAATTTCAGATGAGAACAACAATATTTTGAGGGCAACGAGTGGCAAAGGGGGCACTGATCTGAGGATAAAGCCGGGTAAGTATACTGTAAGGCATGGAGATGAGGAGATATTGATACAAGTTGAGAGGGAGGATTAGTATGAGCTTGCCGACTGCGAGAAGGTGGAGGCCACAAAACTATGACGAAGTTGTTGGACAAGATGAAGTTGTAAAGGCTTTGAAGAGTGCAATGTCTTTGGGAAGGATAGGACAGGCTTACCTCTTCTCTGGACCTAGAGGAGTGGGTAAAACTACGATATCAAGAATATTAGCTAAATCGCTAAATTGTGTTCATGGACCTACACCTACTCCTTGTAACAGTTGTGAAAACTGTGTTGAGATAAGAAATGGTACCTCAGCTGATGTAATAGAGATTGACGGTGCTTCAAACAGAAAGATTGAAGATGTAAGGAGTATAAGAGAGGCTGTAAAGTTTACTCCGATAAAGTCAAGATACAAGATCTACATTATTGATGAAGTGCATATGCTAACAGATGAGGCTTTCAACGCTTTATTGAAAACTTTGGAAGAGCCTCCACCGCATGTTGTTTTCATATTTGCTACTACTGAGCCTTACAAAGTTAAGCAGACAATAAGATCTCGTTGTCAACATTTTGTTTTAAAACCTCTGTCGGTAGATAATATTTTCAAGCAACTTAAGAAGATATCTGAGGCGGAAGGTTATAAATTGACAGATGGTGCATTGATGAAGATTGCAAAAGCTGGGAATGGTTCAATGCGTGATGCTGAGAGTATGTTTGATATGGTGATTTCATACTTTGGAAATGACGTGTATGATGAGAAGAAAATGAAGCAAATAGCAGAGGAAGAATTATCAAAGATTCTTGGAGTTATTGATATACATTACATGGAGTCAACTCTTACAGCATTGTCCGAGAGAAACATCACAGAGCTTGTGAGGATAGTAAATTCCGTTTATTCTAAAGGATTTGATCTTAGGAAATTTGTTGAAGAGCTTATAGCTTGTTTCAGAAACCTCCTTATAATGAAGGAGTTTGGGACGGATAGGAGTTTAATCAGGGCGCTTGATGATGAGATAAAGGTTCTTGAGAAAGTGAAAGATAGCTTTTCAAAAGATGAGATAATCTTTATAGAAAATGCTTTGATAAGGGCGTATTTAGATATGAGGAGCTCAATAAATGAGCTTTTTCATTTGGAGAATGCTTTGTTTAGAATAGTGAATCCTGACAATGTGATAACTTTATCAAAGTTGCTTAACGAGGTAAGGGAATTGAAGATGAGTATGGATGCGAGTAAGCAGATTTCGGTTACGGCAACGGGTGAGGGTCAAAGTGCTTTGCAAGCTAAGACGCAAGAGGATGCGAAGCTAAAGGTAAAGTTAGATCCTGCAGATGATCTGATTGATGAGCTTGACAGAATGACTTTACCGCCTGAAGAGCTTGTGAAGCAGATCGTAGCGGAGAATTCTCTTCCTGGGGTTGAAAAGAAAATAAAGGTGGTGTTTTCTGGTGAAAGAAGTCTTGTAGAGCTTACGATGGATAAGTCTGTTAGGGAAATTTTAGAAAAGGATGTTGATAAAATTGTAAGTAAAATAAAGTCATCTTTGAATGTTCGGGATGTGAGGATATTGACAACGGAACAAGTTTCTAGGCCTTCAAGTTTATCTACTCGGCGCTCTAAGGAGAGTAGAGCGGAAGGTTTGGGGACAGTGGAGGAGAAACTTTCTTTACTTTTTGATGCGAAAGAGGTAAAGGACTTTAATAAGTAAGGTGCTTTAAATGTGTGTTCTAGTTTCCGAAGATGAGAGTTCCTAGGTTATATGTGATTGTACTTAGACACCAAGCGATGAGAAAGGTGTAGAAGAAACTGAATACTGCCCACTTCTTTCCAACCTCATTAGCAGTAACTATGACGGTGGGGATACATAGGGTTGCTATCTGCATGAATATAAGAAATGATAGGGCTGATAAAGGTGTAAATACGGTGGGTAGGACCTCTGTAATACCTTTTTCTGAGACACTATAGAGTGTTCCGAGTGTTCCTATTACAGCCTCTCTGGCGGAGAATGCAGAGAAGATTGAGACAACAACCTGCCAATGTTGTCCAAATCCTGTAGGTATAAAAATGGGTTGCAATGTTTTCCCAATGGTTCCGAGTAAGCTTTTCTCTGAGCTGTATTCCACTCCAAAAGGTAAACTTCCGAGCAACCAAACAATTATGACAACAAGCAGTATTACTGTTCCAGCTTTTTTAACAAATAGCAGGCTTCTGTACCAGGCTTCCGATAAGACAACTCTTAGAGAAGGTAGTCTAAATTCAGGTAATTCCATAGCAAACAGAGAATACTCATCTTTAGCGATGTATTTTCTAAAGATCATTCCGAAGATTCCTGCTAGAGCCATGTTCATAAGATACATTGAGAACAGAATGATAGCTTGATGCTCCTTAAACAATGATGCACATACAACAACAAGCACGGTGAACCTAGCAGGACAGGGGATTAGGGGTAAAACAAGTGTGGTGATGAGTCTATCCTTAAAGTTGGAGAGGACTCTAGTTGCCATTATTCCTGGCACATTACAGCCAAGGCCTATGAGTATTGGTAGGAAAGATTTGCCGTGAAGTCCGAAGAATGTCATTACTCTGTCCATTACTATGGTGCTTCTTGCTAGAAAACCACTGTTCTCAAGAATACTTATGAAAAGAAATAGAAGAGATATATATGGTAAAAGAGTCAGAACACTTCCGACTCCAGATATTAAGCCATTGGTGAGAAATGATATTAAGGTATCGTTGCATTTTATGTTGCGACCTTCGGAATAGATCCAGTTTGATAATGCAGAAAACCCTTCCTCAATAATTGAAGCTAAGGGATCTCCTACAAGGAAGACTAACTGGAAAATACTAAACATTACCACCAGAAATACTATAGCTCCTCCAATCTTGTTAGTCAGGATTTGATCTATTTTTTTTCTAATGATTTCATTCTTTGTTGCTGGCCTTTCAACACACTCTTTTAGGACTTTGTCTATAAAGTGATACTTTGCTTTGATTATTGCTGTATCTATATCATCACCTAGCGATTCTCTAAGCTCTTTCGTGATCTCTCTAGCTATCTCTCTGAGTTTGTCTAGGGTATCGGTTGATGTTACTGAAGGGATGATGTCTCCACTTCCTTCAAGGAGTTTTATTGCAATTCCTCTGGTAGTGTAAGTTGGACTGATTTTTTTCTTACTAAGGTGATCCATAATTCTAGCTATACCTTTCTCAATGGGTTGTGGGTAGTGGATGTATAGGTTACTTTTGGTTTTTTCTTTTTCGCTTCTTTCTATCTCATGGATTATTTCTTTTCTCAGTTCTTCAACTCCAGCAGGGTTATTGCCTACCGTGGGGATAACCTTTACTCCGAAAATCTCGCTAAGTTTAGGGAGATCTATTTTGATTCTATTTTTCTTTGCTATGTCATACATATTGAGGGCAATTATGATGCGAAACCCTAGCTCTAGGAGTTCGGTAGCTAGAAATAGACTGTTGTAGAGGTTTACGGAGTTGACAACAACTATCAGAAGGTCTGGGTGTTCATTCAGTATAAAATCTTTAGCAACTTTTTCGTCAGTGGATGTTGCAGAAAGTGAGTATATTCCTGGAACATCAATAAGGGTTATCTCTTTTCCAGGGATTTTTATTTTCTTTTCTATTCTCTCAATGGTGGTGCCTGCCCAATTCCCGACTTTCTCTTTCGCTTTAGAAAGACTATTGAATATGGATGTTTTGCCAACATTCGGTGCTCCTACGATCCCTACCTTGTATCTTCTCATAAAGTATGAGTAATTTTATGTGAATTTTCATCTTGTTTTTCAATAAACTAACGAAGCTTGCTGTGAATTCCAATTTTCATCAGATAGGTGGGCAAAGTTCTAAACTTTTTACTTACTTATGCCTTTTATCTCTAGGTAGTGTCTATTAGTCATAAGACTTTGCTTTACGTCAAGTTTCTTGGTTATCAGCTCAGTAGAGTTGTTTAGAGTTAGGTTGCTAGTCAGGTTTGGTAAGCTTTTGGGAAAACAAAGTTTGGTTTGTAGTGCGATTTAACTTGAAATTAGGTGCGATGTTGAGTATTATATTCGTAGGAGGTTTTTATGAAAAATAGGGTGATATTTTTGTTTCTAGTATTAGTTTTGGTAGTTCCTGTATTTGCCCAGGAAGCAGAGCAATCTCAACAGCAACCTCAGCAAGGTAGTGCTGAGAGTGGTCCAGGTTTTGGGTTTGGATTTTCGTTTGGAACTGTTGTAATAAATGGCGTTACATATTTTCAGATAAAGGGTCAGCCAGAGTTTTCTTTTGGCAAGTTTGGTGCAGGTTTGGACATAAGCTTGGAGTTTGATGGCAACTGGAATTTGAGAATGAGTGAGTGGAATTCTTGGCAAGCGATTTTGTCTAAGATCAAATACATTAGGTGGAGTAGCAAGGGTGACAAGCCTGTATATTTCAAGATAGGGCAGATAGAGGATGCAGTTATAGGGAATGGGTTTGTGATGTATGGGTATAATAATAATCTCAACTACCCGAATGTGAAAAAGTTTGGTATTTCTTTTGATTTGGATCTTGATTATGTGGGTATTGAAACTTTTGTAGATAATATTTTTGATTTTGACATAATAGGTCTTAGGTTGTTTTCAAGGCCGTTGTATAATAGTGGTATACCTGTCTTAGATAATTTTGAGATAGGAGTTTCAGGAGTTATGGATTTAGATCCTTTTAATCCGCCACCTCCTCAAGAGGCTCCGTATCAGTTTTCTGATAGTGAAGCTAGCACGAACAAAGTTTTCATTTTGGGGGTAGACTCGGAGTTACCCCTGATAGCTCTGGATCCTGTTTTTAATATGAAGTGGTATGCAGACTTTGCTTACATTTATAACAAGGGAACTGGTGAGTCTACTGGTGTTAAAGGAAGCATTATGTCGTTTATACCTTATAGGTTGGAGGTGAGGTATCTACAGCCGAAGTTTTTACCTTCTTTCTTTGATTCTTTATATGAAGGTGAGAGATATATTCGTGTAGGAGACAGTTTTGTTTCAAAGTATGATTTACTTGATGTCATTTCTAACCAGTATTTCGGTTGGTTTTTTATCTCAGGTGTTGAGTTTAAGGATATTGCTAGTTTGTCTGTGAATATTGAGGACTCTTTTGATGCGACTACTTATCCTACGATGAGGTTAAAACTGCATGTAGATAGGAACTTGACTAAGGTTGTGGGGATTGATTTTGTATACGAGAGGAAGAATATAGTGGAGTTTAGAGATATTTATACTACTGAATCTACAGATGCCATAATTCTTGGTAGGATTTCTTACAAGATTTCGGATAAGGTTAATCTGGTTGTTAACTACCGAAGGACCTTTGATTGGTTTGATGAGGGTGGGCAGAAGGTTTTGAAGCCTCTTGAGAGTACTTCTATATCAACTGAGATTTCTTTTTAGGAGGGCTATATGAAGAAGTTTATTAGTTTAGGGGTACTTTTTGTTGGAAGTTTTTTTGCGTATGCTCAGGTTGATAAGTATCCTTATGTGGAAGTTGTGATAGGTGATGTTCAGTATTCGGTTTCAAGAAGTGATGTGCAACAGGGAGTTGTATATAAAGATCTTGAGTCTGGTATAACTATTCCTCTTTATTCAATAGTGAGGACAGGTCCAGATGGATATGCTGAGATAAAGCTTGCTCAGAATAAGACTATAAAGGTATACAGTTCAACAACGATATCTCTTGCAAAGTTTCAAGCAGAAGGTTCTGTTGAACTTGGTGTTGGCAAGGTTAGGGCTCCGTTTAGAAGGATATTGTCGGGAGATGAGTTTAAAATAAGGACAGATACAGGTATTGCTGCAGTTAGAGGAACGGATTTTGGAGTTATCTATAGCAGAGGTCAAGGGAACATATCGCTGATGGAAGTTTTTGTGAGGGAAGGTGTTGTTAATTTATCTACCATTGATGGTAGATCTGTTGACATACCTAGTGGCTATTCTAGCTCTGTAAGCAGGTATCTTGGGAGGGTTGATATTGAGGATCCGAAGCCTATTTCTATGGAAGATTTTAATAGGTATTTCCCTGAACAATCTCCCACGGCTCAAGAGTTACAGCAACCTTCGCAGAAACAGTTGCCACAGCCATCACAACAGCCTTCACAGGTACCGTCTCAGGGGACTCAGCCTCCAACGCCATCTCCACAATCTCAGCCAAAACCTGATCAATCCGGGCAGACTGGTAGTTCGGAACCTAAGTTTGATCTTGGTTGGGAGGTAAGTTCACAGAACATTAATGGTGTTGTTTGGAATAAGATCTTACTTTCTCCTATATTCAGAGTAGGTAAGTTCGGAATAGGGCTTTATATTGTGAGCTACTGGGATGGCAAGAATAATATCTATGATACTACTAAGTGGTATAACTCTCAAGAGTATGATTTCGGGTTCATTGCTGATACTTTTGTATTTACTGATTTTCTAGATGATTTGTCCAAGAAGATACTTTTTATAAGCTATGGAGCTAAGAGAGAGAAGGTGTTTATAAGGTTGGGGAGCATATCTGACATGACTCTGGGACATGGTTTCTTAATGGATAGGTATTCAAATATGCTTGGCTTTCCGGCTATAAGGAAGATAGGAGCGCAGTTTGATATAGACTTTGGGTACTTTGGTTTTGAGACAGCGATAGCGGATGTTTCTAGGAGTAGGTTATTTGGAGGGAGGATATTCTTAAGGCCTCTGTACGGGATGGAACTTTTGGGTAACATAGCTTTGGGTATTTCCGGAGTTGCTGACTTGGAGCCTTTTGTTGTAGATGGTCAAGCGTTTGAAGGGAATCCGGCGGTATTCTCTGCAGGAGTTGATATTGATTTTCCAGTGTTTGATATTGGTATACTTTCGCTTATGATATTTGTTGATCTAGCTAAGATGGGTATTTACATAAATGATCTTGGTCAAAATCCCTATCTTGGGAATTTCATATCACATCAAGGTTACACGCAAGGGTTTAATTTCTTGAGAGGGGAAGGTTTCTCTGCTGGAATCAGTGGAAGTATAATTGGCTTGATACCTTATAGAGTGGAGTATAGAAGAACTACCGGTAAGTTTATTCCTTCGTATTTTGATGCGCTGTATGATGTCCAGAAGGTAGAAAAGCTTATTACTTTGATGATAAGTGAGCTTCCGCCTTTTAATGGAGTTTTGGGATACTCGGGTATTTATGTAAGTAATGTGGGTGAGGCTACTGTACAATATGAACAACTTTGGCCTGAGGGAGAATTTTCAGGAATTTCTGTAAACAGACTCATATCTAGGATTAAGGTGAGTAAGGATCTAGTGAAGATGGTTTTGGGAATACCATCGTATGCTAACGTTACCTACCAAAGAAACAACATACCGTCTGCTCAGGTATTTTTTGAGGATGTTTTAAGAGACTCTACCGTTGCAGTTGAATTAGGTTATAGCGTAGATCCAACTATGGATGTCTCTATACTTTACAAGAGGTTCTACATTTCTTCTACTGAATATCAAGATAGCGTTTCAATACAACTTAGATCTTCAATATTCGGGGAGATAGAGTTGTAAGAGAGGAGGTGAATATACTAATAAGATTTAAGGTAGAGAGGAGGAGCCTTTTCCTGGCTCCTCAGCTAGTTAAGTTATTTCTTCAAACTTGCTTTTATAAGCCCAAGTAACTCTGTTTGTCTCTTTTTCCAGATACTTCTTATTTTTGAGTCAAGTTGAGGATCATCTGCATCAAGTCCCAAAGACTCAACTAATGCACTAGTAGCTGGAGACCAAGTTAGGGCCATTTCTGGAACATTAGGCATAGGTATTGCTTCCTTTGCAGCTTCTATGAATATCTGGGATATTGGATCATTCTTAACCTCAGAATACTGATATGCTCCTACGTTTGCAGGTGTTTGTTTTCCGATCTTAGCTAAGATTCTACCTGCTTGTGGGCTTACTATGAACTCCATAACCTTGAATGCAGCTTGCTTGTTCTTAACATTTGAGGACATGAAGATTCCCTCTACTGTTAGGAAAGGAATTGCTCTTCTACCTGATCCTTTTATTCCAGGAATATCGTCAATTATGGGGAAGGGAGCTACGCCGTAGTTTATCTTTGGGGATATTTCTGCTCTAAACCACTGTCCATTGACCACAAATAAAGCGTTACCAGAGTTAAATAACTCTGTCACAGTGGCACCGTCTGCGCCAACTTCACCCTTCGGGTCACCTGTTGGGTTTATAAGCTTTCTAAGTCTTAGGACATACTTTATTGATGTATACACAGGTTCTGAATCTAGAAGTGGGAAGTATTCCGTTCCTTTCCTTCTTTCAAATATCCTTCCTCCGAATCCTTGTATCCACATCGTATGGTAGTAGAAATTACCCATATCGTATACAAATCCTCTTCTTCCGTAAGGTCCAGCTTTTGGGTCAGTGAATTTTTTCGCAAGGTCTATAACTTCACTCCAGGTGTTTGGAACTTTTGAGATGTAATTTTTGTTGTAAAATAAGATTAGATTCTTGAATGACATCGGTAGTGCCCATAGATTGTCATTATCGCCGTAGACATACGCCATCAGAAGATACTTAGGAAATTGTGCAACTAATTCTTTTGAGACCATTGCATCTATCGGAACTATTATGTTATTATTTGCCCATTCGCCTGTGAAGTCCTGTGCAAATATAAAAAGATCTGGACCTTTACCCAAAGGAATCATTGTTCTGAGTTTATCATTCATTGCATCAAAGGGCACCGGTAGTAGGGTGATCTGGACATCGAAGTATGTTATGTTGAAAGTATTAGCAACCTGCTCAATAGCTTTTTTTTCATCTCCTCTATATGCGTGCCAAAGGTTGACCTTAATCTGAGCGAAACTTAGGCTAACTGAGGCTAAAATGAATAGTAATGAAAGAAATAGTCTTACTTCTTTCATATGACCTCCTTATTTCTTTAAAGGAATTTTATAAAAACATTTTTTTAATATCAACAAAAGCTGAGAATTAGCAATAAATTCTAATTTCTATTATAAGTGAAAAGATTCTAAACTTTTTTGCTTACTCTCTGGGTTTCATTTTAAAAGCTTATTCTAGCAGAGACTACGAGAAGAACGAAAACCATACCTGGTGTTAATTGAGATTTTTGCTTGGAAACTAGATATTCTGTTAAGGGTATTTTTAAAATTCCTTTCTATACGGGGAGGAGATATGGGGAGAAGAGTTATTTTAGTTTTTCCAGGACAGGGAGCGCAGTACGTAGGTATGGGGAAGGAGATCTACGAGGAGTTTTGGTATGTGAGAGAGTTTTACGAGAAGGCTAGCACTGTAATAAATGTAGATCTGAAAAAACTCATCTTTGAAGGGAACGAGGAAGAGCTGAAGAAAACTGCGAATGCTCAACCTAGCATTTTCTTAACATCTGCGGTAATGTTAGAGGTTTTTAGGAGGGAAGTTGGTGATAAGGTTGAAGTCTTAGCTTGTGCAGGTCATAGCTTAGGGGAATACTCTGCTCTCTACTGTGCCGGTGTCTTTTCGTTTGAGGATGCAGTAAAAGTTGTTAGGAGGAGAGGAGAGATAATGTCAAATGCTGATCCGGAGGGTAAAGGTGGTATGTCCGCAGTTATTGGGCTTGAACCACAGAAGGTAAAAGAGATTTGTGACGAGCTTATGAGGGAGGGGAAATATGTTGAACCAGTTAATTACAATTCTCCTGAGCAAGTTGTGATATCTGGATACAAGGAGCATGTAAAGGAGGCTGGTGAGAGACTAAAGTCTGCTGGTGCAAAGAGAGTTGTGGAATTAGCCGTTTCAGGTGCCTTTCACTCAAAACTTATGCAAGGCCCGGCTAAGGTATTCAGAGAATTCTTAGAAACTATCAACATAAATCCCCCTGCTGTCACAGTGTTTGCAAATTACAATGCAAAACCTTTTCCCTCTTCTAGGAACGAAATTATTGAGATTATGGAGAAGCAAATGTATTCGCCTGTTTTATGGACAGATATAACACGAGAACTTTCGCTTCTTAAACCTGATCTGATAATAGAGGTAGGCCCAGGACAAGTGCTTAGAGGGTTGGTGAAAAAGACTCTACCTGATCTGGAGATTGAAAGTTTTTCACTAAGTCTTTTGGAAAGGTTGCTAAAAGATGTTCATCAGCTATGATGCAGAATAGGATGGAGAGAGTTAATTGGGAACTGTTTCATGACAAATTGTTGCACGGAGAGTGTGGTGTTGGATTTATTGCTAATATAAAGGGTAAAAGGAGTAATAGAGTAGTAGTGAATGGTATAAGGGCTCTTTCAAACTTATCTCACAGAGGAGCAATTAGTGCTGATGCTGAGACTGGTGATGGTTGTGGTATTCTTACTAGGATTCCTTATAAATTTTTCAGAAAGGTCTTTGATCCTCGTCTAGAAGAAGGAAGGTTTGGAGTTGCTATGGTTTTCTTCCCCAACGATGACGCTATGTTTAAGGAGTCGTTGGAAATTATAAATTCGGTTTTGAAGGAAAGAGAGGTAGATATAATTGGATGGAGAGATGTTCCTATAAAAGAAGAGTCTATCAGTAAGTTTGCATTGGAAAGTTTACCGAGAATCAAACAACTGTTTGTTAATGTTAAAGATACTTCTAAGGAAACGGAGCGTAGGTTATATATCGCAAGAAAGCATATTGAACATCTGTTTTACAAAAACAACCTTGAGGATAAATGTTATATTTGTTCCTTTTCTTCTAGGACCATAGTTTACAAGGGGCTTCTTACTGCATCACAGCTTGCAAACTTTTTTGTTGATCTTGGTGATGAAGACTTTGAGTCTGATTTTGTTATATTTCATCAAAGATATAGCACGAATACTTTGCCGAATTGGTTTATTGCTCAGCCTTTCAGGTTGTTAGCGCACAATGGCGAGATAAATACTATTCAAGGAAACTACTATTGGATGAAAGCAAAGGAGCATAACTTTTCTGAGAATGTGTGGGGTGAGGATACAAAGTATCTTAGGCCTGTTATATGGCCCTATGGTAGCGATTCCTCTCAGCTTGATAATGTGCTTGAACTTTTGTATATGTCTGGTAGGGATGTTTTGCATTCTATGATGATGTTAGTTCCTGAAGCATATAAGGCTAATCCTTTTTTGAGTAAGGATGTTAGATCGTTTTTTGAGTATAACTTGACGATTTCGGAGCCGTGGGATGGGCCTTCTGCTATTGTCTTTACTGATGGAAATGTAGTAGGTGTTTCTCTAGATAGAAATGGTCTTAGACCGGTAAGGTATGTTGTTACTGATGAAAACGAGATTGTTGTTGCATCCGAAGTTGGGGTAGTGGGTGTTGATGAAAGTAGAGTTGTAGAGAAGGGGAAATTAGGATCAGGTGAGATACTTGCCGTTGATATTAGGTTTGGTAAAATTCTTAAAGACTTGGAAATAAAGGAGAGATACTCTAGGATTTATCCTTATAGAGAGTGGTCTAGAAGTATAACTACAGTTAAGATCTCTGATGTTCCGGGCATTACATATCATAGATTTTATGTTGGTGAGGAACTTGTGAGACAACAGAAAGCGTTTGGGTATGATGCTGGTGAGAAGGAGAGACAGCTTGCAGAAATGATAAGAAGTGGCAAGGAGCCAATTGGTTCAATGGGAGATGATACTCCGCTTGCGTTGTTGTCTTCTAAACCTAGGCTTCTGTTTGACTATTTTAAACAAAGATTTGCCCAAGTGACGAATCCTCCTATTGATCCTTACAGAGAAAGAATTGTTATGTCTCTTGATACTTATGTTGGAGCTTTGGGTGATATACTTAGAGATTCTGAAGATAACGCCCGGGTGCTTAAATTTTCTTCACCGGTGATTACAAATGCTGAACTTCAGTATATAAAGGATCTAGGTGACGAAAACTTTAGATCCATTGTGATAAAGACTCTTTATAAACCTTCGGAGTTAACTCTTGGTGAAGCTCTTGAGAGAGTTATAGCTCGGGGAATTGATGCTGTGAGAGAAGGTTATAACATAATAATTCTAAGTGATAGGGGGGTTAGTAGAGAGTATGCGCACATTCCTATTCTTCTTGCCAGTGCTGGACTTCATCACAGGCTTATACTTGAGGGACTTAGGGCAAGGTGTTCAATTGTTGTTGAGACTGGTGAAGTTAGAATTGATCATCATTTTGCAGTTCTGATAGGGTATGGTGTATCTTTGATAAATCCCTATCTTGCCTATGATAGCGTTGTTGACATTGCTCAGACTGAAGCTATTGAAAAGCAGGTTGACATGCCGTCGGATTATCATCTGATTCTTATGAACTACAAAAAAGCGGTAGAAACTGGGCTTTGCAAAATAATGTCTAAGATGGGGATATCGGACATAAGTAGCTATAGATCTGCTCAAGCTTTTGAGATAATAGGTATTTCTAAGGAGGTTGTTGAGAAGTATTTTACTGGAAGCCTATCAAAAATAGGTGGTATTGGGTTGGAAGAGATAGCTAGGGATTACCTTGAGTTTCATAAGAATGGATATGGTGATAATTTCGTGCTAACGTTGGAAGATTGGGGTTTTTATCGCTATAGAAAGGATGGAGAGTTTCACGAGTATAATCCTGAGATGCTTAGAGCGATACAAAGGGCGGTTAGGCAGGGTGATGAAGAGGCGTATAGGGAGTTTTCTAGAATAGTTAATAAGCAGGTATGTTGCTTAAAGGACTTGCTTGAGATAAGGAGTGATAAGGAGCCAATTCCGATAGATGAGGTGGAATCAGAGAGAGAGATTGTTAAAAGATTTACTACTCAGGCTATGTCTTTTGGTGCTCTTAGTAAGGAAGCTCATGAGACGATTGCTATTGCAATGAATAGACTTGGTGCTAAGAGTAATAGTGGGGAGGGGGGTGAACTTGAAGAGAGGCTTTATAGTGAATCTAATAGCAAGATAAAGCAGGTTGCTTCCGGTAGATTTGGAGTTACGCCAAATTATCTTATTTCTGCTGAAGAGATAGAGATAAAAATAGCTCAAGGTGCTAAGCCTGGTGAAGGGGGACAATTGCCAGGTAAGAAGGTTAGTGGTGATATAGCTAGAGCTAGGCACACTAGGCCTGGAGTTACTCTTATCTCTCCTCCCCCTCACCATGATATCTATAGTATTGAAGATCTTGCTCAGCTTATATACGATCTTAAGCATATTAATACCGATGGTAAGGTCTGTGTTAAGTTAGTTGCTGAAACTGGAGTTGGCATAGTTTCTGCTGGAGTTGCCAAGGGGTATGCTGACGTTGTTCAGATTAGTGGACACAATGGCGGAACCGGGGCATCACCCTGGGGGTCAATAAAACACGCTGGAACTCCATGGGAGCTTGGACTTGCTGAGGTTCAAAAAGTTCTTGTTGAAAACAAGCTTAGGAATAGAGTTAGGATAAGGGTTGACGGTGGAATTAAGACAGGTAGGGATGTGGTTATTTCTGCTTTACTTGGTGCAGATGAGTATGGTTTCGGAACTATGGCAATGATTGCCATAGGATGCATAATGGCTAGGGTGTGTCATACAAATAAATGTCCAGTAGGAGTTGCTACTCAAGATCCTGAACTTAGAAAGAGGTTTATTGGTAAACCTGAGTGGTTGATGAATTATATGCTATTTGTTGCTAGGGAGGTAAGGGAAATCCTTGCAAGTATGGGATATAGGAGATTAGAAGATGTTATTGGTAGAAGTGACTTACTGAAACCTAGGGAGAATATTGCTCTGCCAAAGACTAAAAACATTGATCTATCCTACATCCTTCAAGATTTTTCAAATTATGACGTTTCCTTACTGAAATATTCCGGTTTAGGTAACAGTATTCCCGAGAAAGAGCATTTGGATGATAGGGTTATAACTGACGAAAGATTTAAGAAGGTGGTTTTAGAGGATAGCGGTGAAGTTGACTTTCAGTTAAATATAAGGAATGTTGATAGAGCTGTTGGAGCTAAAATAGCTAACTATATCGTGAGAACCTATAAAAACGACAGTGGGCTTAGAAATGGTAAGGTGAATATAACATACAGAGGTAGTGCTGGGCAGAGTTTTGGGGCTTTTATAGTGGATGGTATCAATCTTACATTGATAGGTGATGCGAATGATTATCTTGGTAAAGGGATGAGGGGTGGTAGGATTGTTGTAAAACCTTGTGAGAGAATTAAGTTTGATCCTTACACCAATGTTATTGCTGGTAATGTTTTGCTTTATGGGGCTACTGGAGGGGAAGTATACATAAGAGGTAGAGTAGGTGAGAGATTTGCGGTGAGAAATAGTGGTTGTAAGGCGGTTGTTGAGGGGGTAGGGGATCACTGCTGTGAGTATATGACCGATGGAATTGTTGTGGTATTGGGAAAGGTTGGTAAAAACTTTGGTGCAGGAATGAGTGGTGGGCTTGCCTTCGTTCTAGACAGAGATGAAATTTTTGCAAAGCTTTATAATCCGCAGATGGTGATAATAGAGAGACTCAAAATCTCTGACCCAGAAGTGAAGATTTTGGAAGAATTGTTAAAAAAACATCATTATTATACCTTAAGTTATGAAGCAGAGATAATTCTCCAAAACTTTGAGGAATACATTCCTTTCTTCTGGAAGGTTTTCCCAAAGGCTATAGATGATTTTTCTATTGCTGGTCCATCCTTAGGTTCAAAGTTCTGAAGGTTAACTACTTGCGCCTTTCTTGAGAAACTTTGCAGTTTTTGTTTTCATCCTGAGTCATCGGGACTAAGTCAACAGGGTTAGCTTATCCTGAATAGATTGTTTTGTGTTGAGTGGAAAGTTTTCACCTTTAACATTAAAATTAACTCAATATGGATATATATATCACCGAGATACGCCCTGAGGACTATGAAAAAGTTGTTGAGATTTCTAAGGATATTTTTCAGTATTCATCTTTTAGAGTGGATAGCAGAGTTGTTGATATTCTCGGTTCAGAGAATGTGCATAAGGTGTCTCTGGGGATTTTGGAGAATTCAACTAACACTTTCATTGCTGTGAGTATGGGTAGAATTCTTGGGTTTCTTTCCTGGACATTTGATAGAAACTTAACGAGACTGACTGCTAGGAAGTATTATCGTATCAGGCTTTTGGGAGTTGATAAAAGTTTTCAGCGCAGGGGGATAGGCTCTGAGTTGCTTAAGTATTTTATTGGGTTTGTTGCTAAGCAGAAGGGGGATATAATAGAGGTTAGCACAGATGTTGATAATCTACCTGCAATTGGAATATATCTAAAGCACAGGTTTTTTTATACATCTTCGTTTTCAACTTTTAGGTTTTTCCCTAGGGATGTTGAAGAGAAAGAGGATTTTCTGGTAGTAAAGCTTACTAGTAGAGAGTTGGAGGATTTTGAAAGGCTAAGGAGTAGGAACATTGATTTTAGAAATTACCCTCTTCAATGCTTGTTTGACTTGAGAATTGAAGACAGGTTGAAGTTAGGTATTTTACATAATTATCATAAAACGATAGAGTTGAACCTGAATTCCTTTGGAGTTTATCTTGCATACCATGGCAATTTGGCTATTGGGTATGGGATATTGAGAGAAGACTTTGTTTTGTCATCCTTGCTTTCAAGGATTTCTGGTAAGCATATATGCGTTTACAGAGTATTTGATCTTTTTGTTTTGGAGGAGTTTAGGGCTAATGGAGTGGGGAGTTGTATACTTAGAAAAATGATAAAAGATATTCCGAAGCCTTATGATTTCATTGAAGCTGTTATTCCATCTCACAACTATAGAATGGCTAATACTTTGACTAGTGTAGGGTTTAGATTGTCTCATACTATGGTAAATTTGGCTTACTAAAAAGTGGGGTAGTATAGAGTTTTTCGGAAGTGTTATTTTAATTAGAATGGTTGTTCATTAATAATAGATGAACCAAACTGGGAGGTAGATATGGTAGGGCGGGACAAGTATAAGAGCAGAAGGTTTGATGTATTAGGTCCTGATAGTATAGATAAGGAAGTTCTTGAGACCTTTGAGTATGAGTATGCAGGTAAACCTGTTGAGATTGTTATAACTACGGATGAATTCACATCGGTTTGTCCTTGGAGTGGGCTTCCGGATTTTGCAACGCTTGTTATAAAGTATGTTCCTGACAGGAAGTGTATAGAGCTTAAGTCTTTGAAGTATTACTTGCATTCCTATAGGAATGTGGGGATATTCTACGAGCATGTTGTAAATAGGATTCTTAATGATTTGGTTGAGGTATGTCAGCCTGTTAGGATGGAGGTGGAAGCGAGGTTTAATTTAAGAGGGGGGTTACAAACCACTGTTAGAGCTGAATATTGTAGATAGGGGTGGAGAAATGAGTAAGGTTAGTGTTGGTGTTGTAGGTGTTGGATATATGGGACGTTATCATGTCAATGCTCTTGCTTCTATGGATGAAGTGAGTTTGGTAGGGGTGTGTGATATTGATGAGAAAGTTGGATATGAAATAGCAGAAAGGTATAGAGTGAGGTATTTCAAGGATATGAGAGATATGTTTGGGAGAGTGGATGCAGTAGTTGTTGCGGTGCCGACTTTTTTGCATTATTACGTTTCCTCAGAGTTTATAAAGAGGGGAGTTCATGTGCTTGTGGAAAAACCAATTACAAGGAGCGTAAAATATGCTAAAAAGTTAATAGATCTGGCCTACAAACACAATGTAATTCTTCAGATAGGGCACATTGAGAGGTTTAATGGTGCGGTGCAAGAGTTGAAAAACATAATAAACAAGCCTTATTTGATTGAGGCTAGAAGAATGGGACCAAGAAATAATAGAATCCGAGATGTCGGAGTAGTTCTGGATCTTATGGTGCATGACCTTGATGTTATACTCAACCTTCTTGATAAACGAAATGTGGAGATAGTTTACATAGGTGCTTCAGGAATCAAGGTTTACTCGGAATACGAGGATATAGCAAGCACTACAATTGTTTTTGCTGACCAGAGTATAGCAAATATTACTGCGAGTAGAGCAACTGAGAATAAGAAGAGAATTTTGCAAATATCTCAGGAAGGTGCTTTTGTGGAACTAGATTATTCTACGCAGGATATAACTATCTATAGACAGGCTTCATCGGAGTATATTTTGGGAAAAGATGAGTTAAAGTATGTTCAAGAGGCTTTTATTGAGAAAGTTTTTGTGAAGAAAGAGGATGCTCTTCGCAGAGAGCTGAGACACTTTATAAATTGTATAACTGGTAGAGAAAAACCTATGTTTGATAACGAGTTGGATCTAAAGACCCATACCGTTGCTAAGAGAATTATGGATATAATTTACTCCCAGTGGGAGAATAGTTTTTCAACTCTTCCGCATCAGCATATCAAGGATTAGTATGGCTAAGGTTAGGATACTATCAGATTCAGAGGAAAAGACTAAGAAGATAGCAAGAGAGTTTGCTAAAAGTGTAAAACCTGGTGATATTGTTTTGCTTATTGGAGATCTGGGAAGTGGTAAGACAACTTTTTCAAAAGGGTTTTGCTCGTATTTTTCGGTGCCAGAGGATAATGTAACTAGTCCTTCCTTTACCATAGTCAGCGTTTATTATGGTTCTTTAAAGATATATCATATGGATTTTTACAGAATTGATCAACTTGATGTAGTGGACAGTAGTAATTTCCTTGAGTATCTTGAAGAGGAGGAGGCAGTGAAACTGATAGAGTGGAATAAGTTGGAAATAGAAGTTCCCTTTAGGGTTTTCAAGGTCAGGATAAACCATATAGATGAAAAAACTAGAGAGATAATAATCGAGGACTGAAGTGCAGTCCTCTTTATTTCGTTTTTAAAGTGTTATTGGCTTTAGGCTTTATTCCTTGAATTTTGAGAGATCTAATACACTGTTGTAACCGTCAAATCCATCTGGTTGCTTATTCTCGTTGAATGGATCTTCAACCCATGTCATGTCTTTTTGGTTGTTGAAATCTTTGTCAAGAGGATTTTTGTGAAAGACTACAAACTTATAAATAAAGTCACCTAGTCTTATGTCTTCTAATCTAAGTTTCCATGTATCCGCATCTACTTTTTTCATCATTGTTTCTGCAGGATTCCAGCTATTCATGGTTCCGCCGATTGCTAAAGAATATATTGGCTTGGAGGCTAAGTTTTGTTGTTTCTCAAGGTATAGGTTTACTCTGCTTTCAGCTTGCTTCTTTTTCATTCCCTTTAGAGAGGGATCTTGAGCTTCTTTTTTTACTTTTTCAACCATCATGTCAACATACTTTTTCAGGTCACTGACCTTTATAACGAATTCTAGCGTTCCTTTTCTGCCTTTAACTTCAATTAGTTTCACGCTTTTACTTCCGGTATCAAACTCCTTGGCAAAGCTGAAAGAAATAGCTACAGCTATAGCAAGAAAGGCTAAAACTAGTCTTTTCGTCATAGTTCCCTCCTATTTCATTAGTAATTTTAAAGGTAACTTACTTATCTTTCAATAAACCAGAAAATGAAGTTTAGTTAAGAGTTTGGTATTTTTTTGTGAAAAAGTATTCTGAATACCTCGTGTTTATAACTCATCCTAGCAATTCTCAAATCTTCCGTCACTAACCCCAACACACTCGCCCTACCCAGAAGAGTTTGATTGCGAGAACAACTTCTGATATTTTCTTCCTGAGCTTGGATGGAAGGTCAAGTAGAAAGTTTTTGATAAAGTGATTTATGGTTTTTCTGCAATTCATATATACCTCCTTTTGTCTTTATCCCTCCTTTTGCCTTTATTTTACGAGGCAAGAGGAGGTTTTTTCACTTTAAT
>JBCNVF010000106.1 GCA_039630355.1 Brevinematia bacterium | reverse complement strand
AAAAATAGACAAAGAAGAACTTGACCAAGGAACAAAGGAAGCACTTGAAAGGGTAAAAGAAGAGTTTGAAAAAGTAGCGGTAAAAGAAAATGGTTTGAAAAATGCGATAGAGAAAGGAAACTATGAGCTTGTTGATTATGTCTTAAGAGCAACTGAAGATTACCTTATAACGGATGATGACCTAAAACCCTTGTTTAAGTTGAACTCTAAAAAACTTCTCCTTCTAAAGGACAAACTTTCAACTCTTTCTCAAGCGGGAGATTACATAAACGGTATTGTCAAAGGAATTTCGGAAAGCAAGACACTTGAAGATGTTGTAAGAGAAGCCGAAAAACTAAAGTTCAGTGAAACCAATATTAAGGTTGCGATGAGTAAGGAGATAAAAGCAAGCATAGACCCAGACAAGATTGATTGGGGGAAACTCCACTCATATAGTTTTTTATCTTCAGACGAGGTTGATAATGTTGAAAGATACGTAAGGGCTGTGTATAACAGCATAGCGGAGCAAAACACAGTATGGCACAAGTTAGCAAGAAGACTTGTTAGTGCTATAAGAAACATAACCAAACACGATGAAGACAAGATAATAGAAATGATTGAAGGAAACTCTCCAAAAGCAAAAGACATTGTAAGAGACATTATTGTTTTGAAAGGGCTACCAAAACCTCTTACTGGCGATGGTATTGAAATTCCTAACATAAAAATGTCTGTAGATAATGAGATAGATGAGTTAGCAAGAAAAGCCGTCTTTAAAACAGGATTTCAAACCACTAGAACCGAGGGAGGAAAAAAGAAAAGAATATTTAATGTTGCTATAAGAGACTTAAACGTTTTGAAAGAAGCAAAAGCACCAACTTACGTAGATGAAGAGAGTGAGTTTGGAGACGAACTTGTTGAAATGGTTAGTGAGGCGACTGATGTCTTGACAGCACCAACACTACCTTTAACATACGCACAACTAAAGTATTATACTATTGGAGGTCTAACGGAAAAGTTGAGAGGAGTAAAGACGTTTGAAGATGCTATTGAAAGTGAGATAAACAAGTTTTCTGATGTTTTAGGGCTTGCAGAAGATGAAAAAAATCTTCTTCTTGCTAGAACTAAAGTTCCTGTAGTTGAAAAAGCGGAAGAAAAGTTAGGAGTGTTTGATAAAGCAATTTTGCAAAATCCAGTTCTTCGTGAAATGTTGGCAAGAAACGTAGTCTTAACTAACAACTTGGATGTAATGTTTGGGAAACTTTTTGCAGAGTTTATAAACAAAAAGGTATTGGACAACTTTAAGAAGTCTCTAGACCTTACACCATTTTCTAGGGACGAGCAGGATAAAATAAGGAAAGTAATTGACAGTATAGACCCTAAAGAAGTTGATTTTTCTAAAGAAATATCTGAACTTGCATCCAAGAGGCTTGGTGAGGTGTTTAATCCGAAAATATTTACCTTTTTTACTTTGTCTGCAAACAAACAAATCTATAAAACGATGATAGATGCTTTTAAGAGGGTTGGATGGCAAGAAGGGGACGATGACATTGTTTTAACTGTAATGAGTAATGCACTTAATACGATAAGGCAAAAGGTTAAGGATGTTTTTGTAGAAAAGGAGGTTGCTAAAAACGAAGCGCTAAAGGAACTTGAGGAAATAGTGCAAAAAGTATTTGACTACAAGGCACAAAAACAGCAATTGGAAACCGAAATACAACAAATAGAGAGCAAACTAAAGGAACTTAACGCACAGAAAACAAATTTAGCAAACAGGATAAAAGAAGCAAAAGAGATGAAAAAGACCTTGAAGGAAAAAGAAACCGAAGAGATTAAACAAGAAACAAGACTAGAAGTAAAACCAGAAGAAGTAAAAGTAGAAGAGACAAAACCAGTAGGACAACTGGAATTAGAAGAGGCTTTTAGAAAGTATGGAGTAGAAAACGATAAAGATATTGAAGGAATTCTAAAAGCAAACAACGGACTTTCAGAAGCAGATAACTTTGCAATATTCCTAGGTATTTTAAGTGAAGAAGGAGATACTATTGCTAGATTTAAGAAGTTTGCTGAAATTGACCCCGACAGAACAATTGAGTATTTGACAAAGATTCCTTTAACTATTCTGGTTAAAACGGAATCTGGAATATCCAAGGAAAAGAAACTTGAGCTACTTGAGAGTTTTAAGAAGGAAATTAGCAAGGCAGAAAACAAAAAAGAAGTTCTTGACAAATACATAGATAATGTCTTGTTTAGAATTGAAGTGTTTGAGGCTGGTTCTTCTTTTAGACAAACTAGAGAAAGGATAGGGAAACCAATACCAACGCTTACTAAAGAAGCAGAAGAAGCTAGTAAAACAGTAGAGCAAGCAACACCAGAAGTAAGGCAAGAAGAAGCAAAACCAGTAGAACAACTGGAATTAGAAACAGAACAAGTAGTTGAACCAGTTGATGAAATTACCAAAATGCTTGATGAAATGAAAAACATAACAAAAGAGATAAGCAAACTACAAAGACAGTTTGACAAGAATAAAAACAAGATAGCACAAGTAGAGGAAGAAATTCTTAAGAAAGAGAAAGTATTAAGCAAAGCAGAGAAAGAGGCTAAAGAATTAACCGAAACGATTGAAAAGATAAACAAAATGACGCTTAAGTGGAAGCAAAAGGAAGAAAAGTTGGAGCTAGAACAGTTTGATAAGATAAAAGAGGAATTTAAAAAAGCAATCATTACTCCATACAGAGCAATAGTGTTTGGTGTAGTAAATCCTGCACAGAAGTTGGAAAAGAAGATACAAAAACTTTTAGGTAAGAAGAGTGAGCAAGCTGTAAAAACTGTAGCAGAAGTGTTTGAAAAACTACAGAAACTACACACAGATATAAAGGTTGCTAGATTACAAAGTGAAGTAGCATTACAAGGAATAAGAGAAGAAGTCTTTGAAAAAGTATTAGAAACACTAAAACCTAACAAGACTATTTACCTAAAGAGTATAGTATCTGATAGAGTGTTGAATAATATAAACACAATAAAGGTTGATAATGTGTTTATAAGGGATGCTAGTGAAACACTTGAAGGTGTGGTAAAGGGAATAAGTTCTTTGAAAAGCGTTGCTGATGTGTCAAGAAGTTTGTCTAGGCTTTTAGGATACGTTGAGTTTGATAACCTAAACTACCTAGCAGATGGAATTGATGCCGTTATTATTCAAAAGAGTATAGACTTTTTGAGAGACGAAAAAACTGTGGTGAATCGCCTTGACAGGGTAAAGCAAGCAATAAGAAACTCGTTTGTTGTTAGTATGTCTCCAGTATCTGAGGAAATTGTTATGTCAGTTAGAACTAATATACACAAAAGAATGGAAGAGATACTGAGAAGTTTAGGACATGTTGCTGATGAAAAAGAGATGGTTCTCACTAACCTTGCACAGATGCTAAAAGACAAAGCAATAAAAATGGAAGGAGAAGTTAATCCAGAAAACATAACAAGAAAAGCAGTTGAACAATTTGTAGAATTTTTGCTTATGTCTGCTTCTAGAGAGTTTGTTGAGAAAGGGCTTGAAGCACTTGATGGTATAGGAGATATAAGTTTGCTCTTAAAAGACAAAAGCAAAATAAAGGACATTGTGTATAGAATATACTCGCTGAAAGACCCAAACTTAATACCTACATACAACTTGTTTAAGTTTGCTTTTTTAAAAGGAGAAGACTACGACAAAGGAGTTGAAGATGTAATAAAGGTGGTAAGGGAACTTAAAAACATACCAGAAGAAAGGAGTATAATAGAGAGCAACATAAATGCTATTTTTGGCTTATATGACGAACTCTTTCAGAAGAGCAACAAAAAAACCATGTTTGCTATACCGTTCCAAACTCTTGTTAAGAACATAAACAATGTTGGGACGACAGAAGAGAAAAACAAAGTTGTTGATGCATTTATTGAGGTAATGAGTTTAAAAGGAGACAAGGTAGTTCTTTCAAACCTTACTGACACTAACAGATACTTAATGCTACTTAACAGATACAGAACATTACCAGAGGATGTAAAGAATATCGTTAATAAATACGGATTTATGCAAATAGATATATTGCCAAGGGTTGCAACAGATACACAAGCCGTTGCTTTACAAGTTGCGTTAAGAAAGCACGAAAGAATATCAAAAAAAGAAAGTATGGAAGACCTTTTAAAAGACGACTTAAGAGCATTTAAACCAGAAGAAGACATAGCGAGTATTAACCTACTTATGTCTGCTAGGATACTTGAAGAAAAACAATACAACCTGAAGGTGATAAAGCAATTTCCAAAAGAACTGCAAGAGAATGTAAAAGAGTTTTTGTCAGAAATAGACAAGCAGTTATTTGCTAATATACTTAAGAAGCCAGAGCAAGAACAGGCAAAAGCAATTGCTAGTTCTTTTAAGAAGGGCTTTGGTAAAGGAACAAAGATAAACAGCATCTTGCTTAACAATCTTGTAGAAGCACTACTTTTTAAGTTCGTAAAAGCACAGACAAGAAGCATACTAAAAGACCAGATAAGAAGAAATTACAAAGCATACAGTGTTGCGTTGGGTGACATAGAACTTGGAGTAAGCAGTGGAATGAATGCAACAATAATAGCAAATATGCTTGATGGTAGTCTGAAAAACATACCAGATGAAGTAAGACCATACCTAACAAGTCTTATGAAAAAGGTTTTAATTGAAGGAAGACCAGAAGACAAATTCGCTATTACCGTTCATCAAAACGCAGAAAAATATACGGATTTGCTAAAGATGTTTAATATTAGCAAAAGTGACCAGACTGCTAACTATAGTGTGCAAGTCTATCTGAATTTTTCCAAGACCAAAGCACTTTACAAGAACTTGGACAAAACCGTTGATTTGCTGGAAGCAAAGATAAAGAGGAAGTATAACGACGATGCTGTAAAACTATATGGTATAGCAAAGGCTTTAGAAGAAGACAAAAGCATAATAGACACTTTAAGAGGAGCAGGATTTGAGATACCATCCGAAATTCCGAAAGTAAGCAAGGCAGAAGAAGTTATTGGAGAGGCTTACAAGGATGTTATACTTTCAATTGCGAGAAACAATCCAAGTGCTTTTAAGAAAATATCTTCTTTAAACGTTGATGTTGTAGCAAAGGATTTTTTGCAGTGGATACCAAAAAGTAGTGATGAAAAAGCGAAGTTTATTAATTTCGTAGATAAATTCTTGAAAGCACCAGCAACTACTTACTTTGCAGTTTATCCATTTACCAATGTATCTGTTTTCTATCCTAAAAGATTTTTGCAGGACTTAAACGATTATGTTATTTCGTTCATAATGCAAGAAACTAAAACAACAATATTTAGCGTTATAACGAAATTAAATGGCGTTATAAGAAGAGGGCTTCTTGCTTGGTTTCCATCGTTTTACTTACAAAATTTGATAGACAGTGTTATTAAAAATACAATGTATGGTGTGGATATGTCTCTGTATTCGTATGTTTTGGATTTTCTTATAAGAGGCGTGTCTGCTAGGAAACCAACTGCTTACCTAAAGGACATAAATCAAATGATAGCAAAAGAGTATCTTAACATAGGAGCAGGGAAGACTAATATAGTATTAACAATTAAAACAACAAAACAGGAAAAAAGTATAGACATAAGGAGCATAGTTATTGAGAGTAAAAACATGACAACAGCACAGACTAAATTTGCAACAGAAGTTATGGAACTTGTTAAAGAAGGGATACAGGATATGAGAATAACTGTAAATGGTGAAGAAAGAATACTCTACAGTAAGTATCCAAGAGTAAAGATAAAGGACAAAGAGGTTGATTTAAACATATACTGGGAAGAAGCAATGGCAAGTAAAGCAGTAGATTTCAACTTAACAGAACTTATGTTAAACAATAAGTCTTTGCTGGAATACATAAAGCGAAATCTTACAAAAGCAGATCAAAAATTATTTAAAGATGCACAAAAAAGACTACTTACAACTATAAATGGAACGATAGAGAGAATAAACAGGTTTGCATTTTATTTGGACAGACGACTAAAAGGATACACTATATCGGAAGCTATAAGAGAACTAGACAAGCTGCACTTTGACTACTCTCTAATTACTCCATTTGAGAGAAACGTTTTAAACGAAATCTTCTTCTTCTATACATTCTTTAGAAAAACGTTAAGCCTGACAATAGATATTTTTAAGAAGAGAGCAACAGTTATAGCAAATGCACTAAAGGTGAGGTATGGTTTAGAATCTGATGAAACAACTGTGGGAGAAAAGGGCTTTTTTGTTCCTGTTGGTGTAGAAGGGCAAAACATAATATACATAAACATATCAAGGCTTTTGTCTCCGCTAGCAAACCTAGAGACTGTTGAGAAAATATTCAAAAACATAGCAAAAACTGCGGAGTTTTGGAACGAGTATAACAAAGTAAGAAGTGGAGGTGGTGAAGAGACTGTAAGCGTGTTTTCGGAGGTGCTTGCTGATAGTGTAATTGATAGTATGGGGATAGTTGTTGGGGAGTTTGTTAGAATGGCAAACCCGTTTTTGAAACTAGGGCTTGCAACAACAGGTGTTGGTGTAAGTGGTTATGCAGATTACTTTCCGTTAGGACAAACCCAAAGACCTCTAATAGTCTTGGGAGACAAACTCATACCAATATCGGATACTCTTATGTTCATTTTGTCTTCGTTCATAAGAAGCAACCCTGCATTCGGAGGTGGTTCTGTAGAAAACTTTATCCTTCCGTTTTCTCTTATAAAACTAAATGTTCCATCAGAGCTACTCAGACTTGAAGAAGGAAAGATAAAGTATTCTACC
>JBCNVF010000105.1 GCA_039630355.1 Brevinematia bacterium | reverse complement strand
TAGGGGATAGGTATCCTGGTGGTAAGGTGGAGAGGAGGGAGGTGGTGATAAGGGAGGATGAATTGAGGAAGGTTGGGCTGAGTATTGAGGATGTTAAGAAGGAGTGGCTGAAGGTGTATGATATGTATGTTGAGGAGGAGAAGAGGAGAGGTGGAGCAGGATGGGTAGATGTTAAATACCTTGAGTTATTTGAAGAACCACCTTATAATGATATAGATCGTAGGTTATGTGGTTTTAGGAAGAAAGTTGATGAGAAGTATGAAGGTAAGGTTTCAGAGCTTAAGAGGGAACTATTTGGGGAAGATAAGCCGGGTGTTGCCTACATTATGGCTGCCTATTGGTTTGAAAGGTTTAATACTTATTTTGTGGTGTGGTGTAGGATATTTAATAGTATGTTACAAGAGGTTGCTGTTAGTTTTATTGATAAGGATTTTAACATTTTATGGAGGAGGGGGATACCATACTTTTATAGTGTTATGTTTTATAACAAGTGTAAGGATGTGGTTATAAGCACGGAGGGGGGATTTGTAGTATTAAGAGACATTATTTACAAGTATTAGTGGGATGGGTTATGGGAAGGTTTGAGTTGTGTTTTTTGTTAGTGTTTGTGATTAGTTTTATTTTTGTGTTTAGTGAGGTGTATGGGTTTTTGCCGGTGCTGGATGATGTTGATAGTATATACTATTATGCATCTGATTATGGGCCTAGGAGTGTGAGTGGTGGGACGAGGTTTCACGTAGTATCAGTAGTGATGAGAGGATATGAGTGTATGTGAGGATAGGACAGTTTTTCAGTAGACTCTTTCACCAAACCTTAAGTCTTCGGTATCCCTTAACTTGCACATCGTGTGTATACTCGTATAATTATTAACTTGGAATCCAAGGAGAAGGGGTATGGTGAAACTACATGCAATAGTCTATGGTAGGGTTCAGGGGGTAGGGTTTAGATATTTTGTTCAAAGACAGGCAACAAGGCTGGGAGTTAAAGGTTGGGTTAGAAACAACAGTGATGGAACTGTTGAAGTTTTGGCTTATGGAGAAGAAACAGAAATATCAAAATTGCTCAGTTCACTATACCAAGGACCTTCTATGTCCTATGTAATGGAGGTTAAGCACTCTGTTGAAAGAGTTGATAGTTGCCCATTTGAAAGCTTTTTCATAAGATACTAAGCGTATATATTTATTAATCCTTCATGAGATTTGACAAAAGTGTAACTTTCGGAGATCCTTTCGTATTCCTTGTTTGCTTTATCAATTCTAAAGGTAACTATTGGTATTTCTTGAGTGGTTGCATCATTTTGTTGAAAGTTACCATAATTGCCTAAGTTTAGATTATCCAAGGAAAGTTTTATATCTGATACGTTTATACCTTGATTGGAAAGATTTTCTTTAATTACGCTTAGGTTCTCCTGAAACAAATTAAAGGCTTTTTCTGTTGTTACGACGATATTACCAACTAATCTGCCTTCGGCTGTGTTCTCAAATTTCACAAAAACTTTCCCTAGTTCAGGAGGAAATAGTGTCATTTTCATCTCGTTGCTGTTATTTTTCAGGTTTATCACTATTCTTCCGGAAACTTCGTCCATGATATTAGAAAGTGTCTGAAATTGAACAAAAAAGCTGTTTTGAGGTGTTACAAGACTAGATTGTCCTGAAGATAGAACTTGCTGATTGGCTTTGATGTTAACTTCTGTTCTAAGCAACGGCTGGAAGATATTGTTTTCTCCTTGCCTCTGAGTTTCTTTTTTCTCACTTATCAATGTTCTAAAGTCATTAACTATTACATTAGGATGTAATTGGTTTCTTAGTGGATTTTGCTCTGAAGGAATCTTGTTAATCTGTGCCTCACTAGAACCTGTAGAAGAACTGTTAAGGTTTTGTAGAAGATTAGATAGCTCACTTTCTAGTTTCTTGAGATTATTTTGAGAATCAGCTAGACTTTTTACTAGATTTCGTAAATCCGCCAACACAGCATATACTTCGTTGAGAGATATTTTACCATTCAGTAGCTTTAGCCTTATCTCACTTATCTTTTCTCTTAATTCTGGTGGAATTTCAGAAACGTATTTGGAAATATCCATTATGGAAGTTAATATGGGTGTTAGATAAATTTCAACATTACCGCTGTAGCCTCTTGAAAAGGACCTTGAGAGTTCCGATATAGCAAATTCTGAGGAATTAGTTTTTTGATTTTGGTTGCTCTGTCTAGTATTGGAAGTTTGTTTATCTTTACCTATCATAAGCAGTGAATCGCTTCTCAGAGACTTCTTTGTGGAAACATCACCTTTTTGGGGATTGTCTTGCTGAGAATTTTCTTGATCTGTGATGGGTGAATTTTTCTCGTTTATAGTTTTTTCTTCACCTCTTGTTCCCAGTTCTTTAGACCTTGAGGAAAGATCTGAAAGTTTATTACCACTCTGAATCTTCTCAGGATTATCCTCTTGCTTTTGTTCTGTAGATTTTGCTTTCAGAAGTGAAATAAAACCATCCTCCGAAGATAGTATATCTTCATTATTTTTACTATTAGGGCCTAGAACATTCTGGGGGCTTGGTTTTATTGCAAACTCGCTTACGGTATTTAATGATAGTAAAGGTAAAACATTCATATTATAATTAATCGGAAATGAGGAAATTTTTTAAGTTTTGTGTTTTTTGCTACTGAAGGTCAATGAATTGAACGTTCTATCAATAAATTCCAAAGTTCAATAGTTAGGAACAGTTTTTGTTTTTCTCGCAGTCCCTGATGGGACTGGGTAAATACTTTCTCAATGAGTACTCAAGAAGCTTGATATGAAAAAGCTTCCTAAATGATGAATACTTCCAAGAAGCAAGGAGAGTAAAAGGAAAGTTTAGAGTCTTGTCTACTTACCTGATGGAAATTAGGATTTATTAAAGCACAATTTTTTATTTTGTTTTTTGGTTTCTTTTGTTTTATCATATACTTCAGGGGTGCCGAAGGTGGTGGTATGGGTAGGTGTATAGTGGTAGCGAATCAGAAGGGTGGTGTTGGTAAGACAACAACGGTTATAAACCTATCTCATTATATAGCAATGCAGAAGTATAAGGTGTTAGCTATTGATATGGATCCTCAGGGTAATTTGGGCAGAGGATTGGATGTAGAGCTATCTTCTTCTAGGCGAGGAACTTATGAAGCTTTGATAGACCAAGAAGATCCTAACGATCTTATTATTCCTTCAAAGTATGAGAATCTATTTTTACTACCGGCGAATCTACAATTAGCTGGAGCTCAAGTAGAGCTTCTTAAGCTTGAGGATAAAGAGAGTCGTCTTAAGAAGTTTGTTTCTGAAGTAATGGATTACTTTGACTTTACTTTTATAGACACTCCTCCATCGCTAGGTATTTTGACGATAAATGGTTTAGTTGCAGCGGATAGCGTTCTTATTCCACTTCAGACGGAGTTTTTTGCAATGGAAGGGGTTGTTCATCTTTTGAAAACCATAAAAGCAATCCAGAAGTCATTAAATCCAAGTTTACAGATAGAAGGAGTATTACTTACGATGTATGATATCAGAACTAAGCTTTCTAAGGATGTAGCTGAGCAAGCGAAGGAATTTTTTAAGGACAAGGTTTATAATACCTTTATTCCGAGGAATGTTAGGTTATCTGAAGCTCCAAGTTACGGGAAATCTATATTTGAGTATGATCCTACTTGTCCTGGAGCTATTGCTTATCAGAGAATTGCTGAGGAATTAATATCAAATCATGGTAAGTAGGGGGTGATTATGAAAGAAAGAGGTTTGGGTAAGGGGATAAAAGCTCTTTTGGAAGATTTTGACTTAGCCGAAGATAAGTCAAAAATCAGAAATATAAAGATAAGCGAGATAAGGCCCAATCCATCTCAGCCTAGGAAGGTTTTTAATGAGGGGTCTTTGCGGGAGCTAGCTGATTCTATTAGAGAAAAGGGGATTTTACAGCCAATAATAGTTAGGGAAAGGGATGGATATTATGAGATAGTTGCTGGAGAGAGAAGATGGAGAGCTGCACAGATTGCGGGACTTCAAGAAGTTCCGGTGGTGATAAGGAATGACATAGGAGAATTGGAAAGTGTGGAGTTATCTCTGATTGAAAACATACAGCGAGAGGATCTAAATCCTATTGAGCTTGCAACAGCTTATAACGAACTTATTGAAAAATATAGTATGACACAGGAAGATTTATCTAAAGTTATTGGTAAAAGCAGATCTGCTATTGCGAATACTATAAGACTTCTAAAACTTCCTGATGAAGTGAAGGATTATATTGTTAAGGGGGTTCTATCAGAGGGGCATGGTAGGGCTTTACTTTCTCTTGAGGATGAGAAAGAAATTTGTCAATTAGCAAAGGAATGTTTAGAGAAAGGTTGGTCTGTTAGGGAATTAGAGGAAGTGGTGAATTTTAGGAAAAAGGAAAAGGTTTTTACAGAGAAAGTTTCACGTGAAACAAAAAGAGATAGAGAAACTCCCCGAAGCCAAGATGTAGTAAATGTTGAGGAAGATTTGATAGAAGCTTTGGGCACAAAAGTATCAGTAATAGGCTCCATTGATAGAGGAAGAATAATAATAAACTATTACTCAAGAGAGGATCTTGAGAGGATTTACTCAAAATTATTAGGAAAAAGTGATATTTAGGAAATAAGGTCCTTGCTGGAAAGTTTATGTCGCTAAAGAGCAGAATTGAGTTTGAAAAAGCGAAAGCAAAGGCAAAATTAAATGAGATAGTAATGAAAATCTCGTTAGGTAGTAACGAACTTTTTTCATTAGATGAGGTCAAACTACTTACAGACTCTTATGCTTATAGATACAGAGGTATTCAGAGTATACCTTTAAGCAAAATAAGAGGCAGTGAAGGAAGGTATTTAGACTTTGACAGAGAGTTTCTGCCTAAGCATGAAGGAGTAAGAGAAAGATGGGAAAATATGGCAGATTTTTTTGATAAGTCACCTAAAATTCCACCCATTCTTGTTTACAAAGTAGGTGATAGCTATATAGTAAGAGATGGAAACCATAGAGTTTCTGTTGCAAAAAGTATGGGACTTGAATATATTGATGCAGAGGTAATTGAAATGATAACGAAGTTTCCTATTCAGGAACTCTCGGAAAAAGAACTCTTACTTGCAAATGCTTACAACATTTTTCTTGAAGAGACAAAATTTGATAAAGTCTTACCTAGTGTTCATATAAAACTTACCAACCCTTGGGGATACATAACTCTTATAGAACACATAAACACATACAGATACTTTTTAGGTGAAAAGCTTAAAAGGGAGGTTACAATAGAAGAAGCTGTAAAAGATTGGTTTGAAAATCTCTTTCTGAAAGTAACTGCTTTGATAAGAAAAAAGGGAATAAAGAAATACTTTCCTAACAGAACTGTAGAAGATCTATACATATGGATAATGGATCATTGGCATTATCTGAAAGAAAATACCCAAAACCCTCTCTTCCCTATAGAAAAAGCTATTGATGATTTTGAAAACTTTCAGAGAAGGTTACAAGTAAGTAAGCTAAAAAAATTCATCATCACCATAGTTTTTGCTCCATTGAAACTAATTTACAAATTTCTGAAATTCATCATAAGAAGGATGTTTTGAAAAATCACATCACTTTTACATTATACCTCTACTTATATCTAACTAAAAAGTAAAATTAAACCTCTGGTAAAGCTTAAGATTAAAACTTCTGGAGAATCTTCAACCAATTAGACGGTCAGAATCAAATGAGATAATTTACTTCCACGGGCATACTGAAACGATGTATACTCAGTTCCTTTTTGATAATTTTAACATCATATTCTAAACATCTTCATAAAACTCCAGAGTTTGTAAAAAGCTTCCTTCAGCATATCTTGCATCAAGGTAAGTATGGGTGAGGCAAAAACCACTACAAGTATTAGGCCGACTACTACTTTAACGTCAAAACTGAGATTTAAAACATTCATCTGTGGTGCAGTCTTTGCTAAAACTCCAACTGTGATATCAATAGCTAAGATTACTGCAATTATGGGTAAAGAGATCTTTATAGCAATAGCAAACATAGCGTTAAAACCACTGACCACAAATTGGGAGATAGTTTTGACACTGTCTATGTTCAGGTTGTAAGGCCATATCTTCCTATAACTCTCAAGGAAGGCCTGAAAGGACAAAAAAGGACCATCTATTGATATGAAAACCAACGTTGCGAATATGAGTAGCAGGGTTCCATATGTAGGAATACTTGCTTCGGACATAGGGTCTACAACCTCAACAAATCCTAGCCCAAATGAGGTTGAAAATATCTGTGCGGATAACTGGAAAGCTATGAATATCAAATAGACAAAAAAGCCCATCAGCAGGCCTATGATCACTTCCCCCACAAGTATTAGAAAATATTCTCCCAGAGAAGTTGGTATCTCATAACCAAGTTGGGTCAAAATAGGAAACGCCATATACGAGAGGAAAAAAGCTAAAACTACTCTTACCCTGTTAGGGACACTTATTCCCCCAAAAAGCGGTAACACTGTAAGCAACCCAATTGCTCTTGCGAAGGAAACCAAAAAGAACTGGAAATTGTATATGAGAAAATTAACAATATCAACAGCCATCACTCATAATACCGTACAATATTTCTACCACCATACACCATTGCGAATAGGTATCCATACAAAAATCCTCCAATGTGAGCAAACCATGCAATATTAGCTTCCGTATTGATCAAAGCATTTATTATCTGCCCTGCAAGCCATATTCCTATGAATATTGAAGCAGAAACTGGAATTACCGTTATTATAAAGAACAAAACCAACGTAGCTACATAGTTACGAGGAAAGTATCTTAAGTATGCCCCAAGCACGGCACTTATTGCACCACTAGCCCCCACTAATGGTACATTTAGCTCTCTTAACTGTGAAAAGGAAGATATCTTAGCTTGTCCAAGCATTGCCTCAGGGTGTAAAACAAACATATGCACTAACGCTGCTACAGCTGAGGCACTAAAATAGAAAAGAACAAACATTATCGTTCCCATCTTCCTTTCAACATTATTACCAAATATGAAAAAGAACCACAAGTTGCCTAGAATATGCCAAATGTTACTGTGTAGAAAAGCATAAGTGATTAGACTTAAATAGGACATTATCCCTTTCTCTTCAGAAAGAAGTTTGTAAGCACTTGTTCCCCATTTCTGATAAAAAGCACTAACATCCTTTACAAAAAATTCTTTGTATACAAAAATTATTGCACACAAAATTATCACTATTGTCATCACTGGAGTAAAAAGGCTACTTATCTTCCTCTGCTGATACCCATATTCCTCATCAATATCAAAGAGAGGTAAAAACATCCATACCCCCTGACTAGGTTATAACAGAATTATAACAAACGTATCAGCAATTTGTAAATATAATCCTAACTTAATTAGATAGGATAGTATAGATAACTAAAACACTTTCCTGCGTGACTATACAAAGCTGAAGCAAAACCTACATCGGCAGATTTATGGCAGATAAGTTTCCTATACTTTTTCACCTTCTAAAACTATTACTGTAGCCTTTACTATTAGATCCAAAGTTGGTTACAGAAGTATTTGTAACGAAGTAAAGATTGTAAAATTCCTTTCTGTAGAAATTGTTTGCATACTCTACCAATTTCGCTCCTTTAGAATACTCGGACTTGAAAAGAACAATTTTTTCCAGATTCCTTCTTGCTTCATCCAAATAAAAATACGAATTGACCTCGTCTTTTAGTTTTGCATAGGAAAGAGATAGTCCAACCAAAAGCTCAATGTAGTTAAGAGTATAAATCCTCCTCTTATCTGACTTTTTGTATACTTCTAGTGCGTTAGTTCCATAATAGAGTGAAAGTTCGGCAATACCTTTTAAGGCATACACAAGTGACATTCTGGATAGAGATACAAAATCTTTGGGGAATTTCTCAAGAACTCTTTCGTAATACTTAAGTGACGCAACCTTAGACTCCTCAAACACCATATCTGCTACCGCCCTATACCTGAGATGTTCTTGGTTTTCTTCTATCTCTTTTTCATCAACTTCAATGCCGTTTAGGTAAACCTTTGAGTACGCAGGTATAGTAACAAAGAATATGAATATGCTAACAACTATTAGAAAAGGTAGTATCCTCTCCATTTCAAGTAATTATCGTTGATCTTACCAGAGTCTTTACATTTTAACTCTCCACAAAGCACTTAAGCTAACTAGGTCCAAGCTTGAAGTCAAGATAGTTTGAATTTTTGAAAAGTCTCAACCTCGTTTTATTAAAAGTCAGATAGTTAGAGAATTGGAGTGAAAAACTTAAAAAGCTCAAGAGAGAGCAATATTCTTACAACAATATTTGTTGCTACACCAGCAAAAATATCATCAAGAACTATTCCTACCCCTTCAACGGATTGTATGTGAATAATCGGATAAGGTTTGAAAATATCAAATACTCTAAAAATAACAAATGTCAGTACTAGGATGGTAAACCCCTCTATATCAGGAGAGAACTTAAATCCTATCGTTGAAATCAGATATCCAACAATCTCATCAATGACAATGTACTCACTATCCTTATTCTTAAAAATTTCTCTCTCAGCGTAAGAAGTTATGGGAAAAGCCAGTATCGTCAAAATTGCTAAAACTAAGTAAAATATCACTGGATAACCACTTAGGAAAACAAATATAATGACTCCAATCAGAGTTCCAAATGTGCCCCTTGCCCATGGAATGTAACTTACAAAAATGCCTGTTGCCAAAAACCTTACTAGTAGATCCATTACAACCTTCACAACCAAATTATCAATAAACTCTAAATCCCCTTTCAATAAACCTAATCTCAACTCAATAAATTCCGATTTCCATAAGATTCAACTTCTTGTTTACTTACACTCTTTCTCTCTAGACAGCGTTTATTGGTTACAGAACCTCACTTCATACCAAGTTTCTTGTGCTTATAGGGATGTTTACCTAGTCCTGACAGAGACTACGAGAATAGTAGAAAGAAAGACTACATCTTATTTATAAATTTTGGAGCTTATTGATATTGAACCAATAAATTCTAATTTCCATTATGTGAGTAGATAAGGTTTCAATCTTTTTACTTGCTTACTTTTTTGGATCAGATAGTATTCGTCAATCACAAAAATTCGCTTCACACTGAGTTTCTTAGGTGCTTTAAAAAGAGTAATTCACCTGATCACAGGAACTACAATAAGAGTAAAAGGAAAGCCTACCTAGCTGTTAAATTTTGGAGTTTATTGTATCGGGTCAGAATGTTAGAACTTTTACATAAGATTTGTTATAATATAGTTATAGGTTATGCTCATAACAAAAATCATAAAACTTGCCTCCAAAATATTCTTGGTCTTATCACTCTCAGTATCAGTGTATTTTGGAACCATACTATCCATAAATCTGTTTCTAGACTTATACCAAAGAGAAATTCCATCTCTTATCAAAAACGAAACTCTGAGTGTTGATTTTGCTGAAATAGAACTGACATACTCCTTTACCTTAAAAATTGATAATCTTAAGGTATCAACTCGCTTTTTAGAATTTACTTCCGATGTATGCCTAGCCAGTATTGATCCAAGGAGACTTACTCTCGGACTAGTGCCGGTAGATGATGTAGAATTCCATAATGTTGTAATTAAAGTAACTCCAACAGAAACGATAAACGCTACCTCCTCAAACCTGAGTTTTGATCTCAATAAAGTTCTCAAATCAATAAGAAACTTAAAGCTTTCATTCAACTCTCTAGTTGTTGAGTTTGGAGAGTTCAAAATCAATCTTCAGGGTTTTGTGGTGAGGATCAACAAAGATGCAAGTATAATGTTTAACGCAGAAACTGAGGTGAAGATCGGCTCAGGAAAATCAATTGAAATTTTTCATACTACAGCCGAAGCCTCAGGAATACTTCAGTTTAATCCAGATACTTCTCTTTCTAACTTAGTAAGTTCTTTATCTTTAAAAGACAATGACCTTTTTGGTGTTAAGCTTAAAGACATTGATATAAACATCTCTATGCAAGATGGTAAGATTATAGGATTAGCACTCGGTGAAGATTATTACGGTAGCCTAGAATTATCTCCATCCTTGCTTAAACTAGAGATGAACTTAAAGGATCTTTCAGATGAAGTACTGCAGTATAAACCACTTGATGTTTCTTTAAAAAACTTATTTCCAGATATTTATGAGATAGTAAATTCTGTTCTAAGAAATGTCAGAGTCTCCGCCGAGATAAGTCAGGAGTTTATAAGTGTGGAATTGATGTCAGAAAATCTATCCTTCTTCTACAAAAAGGGTGATGTTGAACAACTGTCACTTATATATTCTGATAAGAAGAGGAAAATATTCGCTAATTTTTTAAATTCAAACTTATTTCTGCAGTTAAAAAATTTCTCGTTACTAAGAACTTCTATGGACCTACTCCTTAATGCTAAATTAGGTAATGAGATAATCATTAAAAGCTCTCACATACATACTCCTTTCGTTAAAGGGAACTTATTGGATAATCTGCGCCTTGCCAACAATAAGTTAGAAATTAACAATGACTACTTATCTGGAAACATTGATCTAGGAAAGATAAAGGGAGAGCTAATAATAAACACAAATACATTGAAAAGCATTCTGAAAGAGTTACTCAAAAGACAGGAACTTCTAGGAATAGAACTTCCTTCAATTGCCGTTACTCTAGAAAGCAATGCTATAACAGTAGCGGGAAAGAGTGATGATTTGGATCTAAAGTTTTCCATTGCTGAGAATACGGTGAATATAACTTGCTTTCACATTAAGAAAGTTGGATTGGACCTAAAAGGGAAAATCAAGGTAGAAGAAAAGTTTTTAGAAGGAAACATATTGATAAGATATAGAAGTCTTGAAGAGAATTTGCACATATCTGGTAGTTTGGATGAGATAGTTTTGTCTTTTAGAAAGTTGGGTTTAGTGAAAGTAGTTACTAAAGATTCTCAAATAGATTTATCTCTGAGGAACATAGATATTGGCAATGGGTTAAGAATAGAAAAGGTATACGGTATTTTGTCTAATGAGAATATCTATTTAGATTGTGAGATTGGGTATGGAGAATTACACGCTAAGACCAGAATAGTAGGCAATTTAAAAAAACTTTCCATTGTCAAAGGATACGTGTATACCAGAGCAAGGGTAGTGGAATTTACGGGAAGTATTGATTTGGATGAAGTAGCCGAAGGAGTTTTAAATTTTGAAAATTCCAAGATAGTTTTCCAATTTGTATCTCCCAAAGAGTTCAGTTTCTGGGCTAATTTGGACAATTTCAGGTTGCCGATGCAATCACCAATAGGTATGATAACTAAGATAAATGGTAACTTAAGGGCAAGGATAAATCTTGAAGAGGAGAACTTAGCGAAAATGGTGAGAGACGTTTACGCAGAGTTAAGTATTAGTCTTGAAGGAATATTTAACAAAATAAACTTGAGTGCATTACAGAACGATGAAAGCTTGAATTTGAGTATCAAGTGTTTAAATTACTTCAACATTTTTACTATCCTAGCAGTATTAGATAACAGTAGGGATGTCAGAATCTCGTTGTTACTTAAGGAAAGGTTGTTAAAACGGGGAAGTGATAAGGAGCTGGCAAAAGTTATCGGAAAGCTGGAGGATATTGGATTTGAAGGAAAGCTATATGTCAGTATAGATGGATTCTCAGGTTTAAACGAGAGATGGGAGAAGAGTATTCACATTTCATCTAATGTTGTCAGAGTTGATGGGGGTAAGAATGGAATAAATCTCTACAAAGACTCTGAGATTATAAGGTTTTCATATCTGAGAAGTGGGAATGTAGTGTATGAGTTCGTAGGAAAAGCAAGCGAAGATACTATCCTAGGGAGTATTAGAGGTAAGATTCCTCTTGATTTCTTGAGAATTCCTGACTTCCTAGAGAAGGTAGAGGGTATACTAGAACTACAAGATGCACAAGTCAGGATCTCGGGAGGTAAAGTTGAAATTTACGGATATTCATACTTATATGGAGAATTTATCAAGACTGCACTAGCTGAAGATACCTTCTCTGTACCTAAAGCACGGTTAGAGTTTCAGGGTAACAAAATTGTTGGCAGAAATATTAGGTTGTTGAGCAAGACAAAAGAAATCAAGGTTTCTGGGGTAGTGCATATAGATAGTATAGACAATCCTGGGCTAAACATTAACCTTTCTCAAACCAAGGGTGAGATCAATTTCACATTAAACTTAGGAGGTGGACTTGCAATAGAAGGAAGATCTTCTAATGCAGTTTTAAGCATAAGAGGCACTGCTTTATTTCCAGTTTTGGAAGGTGAGGTTAGTTTCATAGAAGGTGCTAGAGTTGAATATTTTGCTTTACAGATACCTTCTCCAGAAAATGAGTTTTGGGGTTTTACCTTTCCTCAGTTAGCAGAGTGGAATCTAAGACTGAGATTTAATAAAGCACAGCTTACTTCAGAAATAATAGAGGGACAAATTGAAAGTGCAGAAATACTTGTCAGAGGTAATTTCTCCAGAAAAACTCTATCTCTTACGGGGTATGCTAATTTAACTTCCGGCTCAATGAAATATCTGGGTAGACACTTTACTATTGATAACTTGCAACTTTCATTTCAAGGTCAAGAAATGGATTTTACCCCCTTTGTCAACGGAACACTATATGTATATGCTTATGACGATAGAAACGAGGAAAATGTTAAAGTAATAATGAATGTTTCTGGTAAGGTTAGAGATTTGAAAGTTTCTTTCTTTTCAGAGCCTGAGAGAACACTGCCAGAGATTTCAGCCTTATTAGGAATGTCAGGATACTTTGGTGAAGCTGTCAAGCAGGTAACTTCGTTAGTTGAAACGATGGGAATATACGATCTGATTTCATATAACATTAAGAAATATACAAAGCTTGATGTGTTTGTAATTAGATCACCTTTTGTGTACACTTACCTTAGATCAATAATGGAGGGAAATTATCTTTTCTCCTCAAGAGATCTTATAAAGGGAACTGAAATGAGAATAGGCAAAAGTATTCTTCCTGGTTTCTTGGTTGAATATAGACTTAGTCTTGATGCTGTTGGTGACGAAATCATGTTCACTAATGTTATGCTTCATAGTTTTCTAGTAGGTTGGAGTTTTTACAACTTTCTTCTAGAGTTTCAATACTCATCGGTTGTCGTGGAAAATAGAGTAGAATTTGAACCTAAACTCAATATTCGCTACAATAAGAGATTCTGAGAGATTAACCTATGGAGTGAAAATTGTTAGGTTGCTGATTGATGGTTTAAAATTCCTAATACTCTATAAGGAGATCGCAATGTTAAAATACTATTCTATTCTTAGCGGTATAGCAAAAGTATCTTCTTCTCCTGATTCTCCGGTGATAGTTTTCATTGAACCTACTGACGATGAAATAGAACTTCTTAAAAAACTTGGAATAAGTGAACATGACATAAACTCTTCATTTGATATAGAGGAGATATCCCGTTTAGAGGTCTATGAAGATGGTGGAATCTTTATAGTGTGGAAGATTCCTAAGAATTATTCCTACGGTGGGCAACTGGTGTTCAACGTTTCCTCCGTCGGTATCTTCTTCACTAACGAAAGAATAATCTTTATACTCCCGGACGAGATGGGAATCTTTGAATCAAAGTATTTTAGGAATGTTTCAACAATACATGATATTCTCTTAGCATTCCTGCAAACCACGATAAACCACTTTTACGGTCACCTAAGAGGTATAAAGCTAGTGTCTTCGGAGATAGAAGGAAAACTTGCAAAATCACTTGACAACACCTACTTGCTTCATATGTTCAGTCTGAGTGAAAGTCTTGTTTACTACCTCAACGCCTTAAATTCAAACCATGGAGTTCTAGTCAAAATGAAGGAATACAGAGACAAAATAAATTTTCAAAAACAATCTTTTGAAAAACTCAAGGATCTTATAATTGATAACAGGCAGTGCTACAGGCAGGCTAGAATATTGTCAATGATTCTATCTGAAATGATGGATGCAAGAGCAAGTATTGTTAATAATAACATGAATATATTGATTAAAAACCTTACTCTTATCAATGTTGTTATGTTACCATTAAACTTAATAGCTGGTATAGGTGGTATGTCTGAGTATACAATGATGATGAAAGATATAGGCATATCGTGGCCGATTGCTTACCTATTGTTCTTTATCGCTATGGTTATGCTTGGACTAGGTATTGCTTTTGGTTTAAGCAAATATATAAACAAATTCATGTATAGAAACCTCAGAAGATAATCTATGCTGTGGTATATAGTCAGGAGATTACTCCTTATAATTCCTACCTTCATCGGCATAACCATTGTCATATTTTTAGTCGTTCACTTAGCTCCGGGTGACCCTATAAGAGGAATGATGGGAGAACTTAGCAGTAAACTTTCTCCTGAGGCTTATGAAAACTTTAAGAGAGCGTACGGTCTTGATAAACCAATATTTGAGAGATACTTAATTTGGTTCAAAAACTTTGTGACATTTGATTTTGGGAATTCTTTCCAATACGGAAAGAGAGTTTCAGAACTCATAGTTGAAAGACTTCCTGTTACTTTAACAATAAATCTTATATCAAACCTCATAATTCTCATTTTCGGAGTAACAATTGGTGTGCTTGCAGGAATTTACCGCGGTAAACTATTTGATAAGCTCTCAAGTGTCGTATTGTTCGGACTATATTCCTTGTTTGAGCCTTGGATTGCGTTGATTCTTATACTAGTCCTCAGCATAAACCTTGGCTTGTTCCCAATAGGTGGATTTACCTCCATAAACTTTGATGAAATGAATTTTTTGGAAAAACTTTTTGACCTTATGCACCACATAGCACTACCAGTAATAGTCCTATCCTATGCAGGAATAGCATTCGTAGCAAAGATTGTTAGAACTTCAACTATAGAGACATCAAATCAAGAGTATGTAAAGTTTGCAAGAACTCTTGGTATCTCAGAAAATACTATCAAGGTTCATTATGTTCTGAGAAATGGACTTATACCAGTTATAACTATATTTAGCACTGTCTTACCTTCCTTGATAGCTGGTAGTATCATAATAGAAAAGATTTTTTCACTTCCTGGTATAGGTCAACTCTTCTACAACGCTGTGTTTTCAAGAGACTACCCAATAGTTATGGGACTTAGTGCTATATCTGCCTTTCTAACCTTGGTAAGTCTCCTAATAGCAGATATTCTTTATGCTATTGTTGATCCTAGAATAAGGTTCTCAAAGGTATACTAGTTTATCCTCTTAAAGCAATTATACTCTTTTTGTTGAGCTCAGTATATCCTAACCACCTTAGAGTCTAAAGTTTACAATCAGATATAGTTTACTCTCATTTCTCTCGCAATCTTTGTTGAGACCGGGTGAATACTCTTTTCAACAGGTATCCAAAACACTTGGTGTAATTCAAGTTTCGTAACTAACAAACGCTATCTGAAAACAGAGTAAGTAAGCAAAAAGTTTAGAACCTCAACTACTTACCTGGTGAAAATCGGAATTTATTGTTTCTGGTTGATTTGTTTTGAAATATAGCTCTAGGTATATTGATAATATAAGATACTATATTTTGCTTAGCAGGGTTATGAGTTTAGAATCCTCTGAAGGGGACTTTCTCTTTTTCAGGGGAAGAGTAGTCTTTAGCAGTAATAGTGCTGAGGCAGGAAAGCCTTATTAAAGGCTTGATGTAGGTATATGAGAGTCTTAAAGGGGGCGGGGAGCGAGAATGTTAAAAGATTTTTTACTTGAAATAGGGGTAGAAGAAATACCTCACACTTATTTGACGGATGTTCATAGTCAATTTCTGAGTCTGTTTAAAGAGTTTTTGCTGTCAAACAATTTGCAATACTCTAGTATAAAGGTATTTTCAACTCCTAG
>JBCNVF010000104.1 GCA_039630355.1 Brevinematia bacterium | reverse complement strand
CAACATACTGCATTCCTGCAGTATTGAATATTTCGTAGTCATCTGAAACTACTATAAGTTGCCTTATCTCTAACACATCGTCGTCTACTTTTACTAGAAGAGTGTGGTTATTTTTTTTGCCTGTTATCGTGTATTGATATGGCACTTCCACCATAATCTATGCCTCCTGAAGATCTTTATCAACATAAAGTATAAAAAAATTATCGTCAATTTTTCAATATGGGTAGAGAGGGGTTCCGATAAGTCTAATTTCCACAGTATCACTTTACATTTGGCTTCCAGTTTTTGTTGAAAGAACAATTTTACCAAGTCTCGACAGGGACTGCGAGAGAAATAAGAGAAGACTATGCCTAATTGGGTTTATTGAGCGTCTCATTTTGCAACTTGAAAGTTCTTATGTTAAAATGTTAATCTAATGGTGGTTTGTGAGGGGTTTTATGGGGACGGTTAAGGAATTTTACGATATAAGGATACATGGGAGGGCTGGACAAGGGGCGAAGACAGCAGCACAACTTATAGCTGAGTCAGCTATTGATGTAGGGATGTATGCTCAATCTTTTCCAGAGTTTGGTGCTGAAAGAACTGGGGCTCCTGTAAAAGCTTATAGCAGGATCTCAAAAGATAGGATAGATGTTCATTATCAGATAACACGGCCTGATGTAGTTGTTGTGATGGATGATACTCTGTTTAATGCTGAAAATGTGGTTGAAGGAATAAAGGAAGATGGTATTTTGATTGTTAACACTAATGAGAAGCCCGAAGATGTTAGAAGTAGGTATAATATTCCCGCTAATGTGAAGCTTTATACTCTTGATGCTACGGGTATAGCACTCAGTCTTTTTGGTAGAAACTTTGCAAATGTTCCTCTACTTGGTGCAATAGTGAAGCTTACTGGAGTTATAGATCCGGGCAAGGTGAAAGAGGTGATTAGGAACAAATTCATTAAGAAGCTAGGGGAAGAGGGGGTTAGTAAAAATATATCTGCCTTTGAAAGGGGAATGAACGAAATAATAGGAGGATAGGGATATGTTGGTTAATAGTAAAGATGTTAAAGAAGTTAAGTTGAATATAGGTGGTTATGCTATAGGAGGAACATCCGTTAGAAACAAAACTGGAGGTTGGAGAACATTTAAGCCTATTTTGAATAAGGATAAGTGTGTAGATTGTATGATATGTTGGTTATATTGTCCTGATGATAGTGTGGTTGTCCAGGGTGGTAAGATGTTGGGATTTGATTATGACTACTGTAAAGGTTGTGGTGTATGTGCAAATGTATGTCCTAAGGGTGCTATAGATATGGTTTCCGAAAAGTGATTGAGGAGGTGAAATTATGTCTAGTGTGGGTAAGATAAGAAAGTCTTTGACGGGGGCTCAGGCTGCTGCTGAGGCGATGAGACAAGCAGATCTTGACGTTGTTGCAGCTTATCCAATAACTCCGCAAACTCCTATTGTTCAGGAGTATGCTCAGTTTGTTGCGGATGGTGTTGTAAAAACAGAAATGATTCAAGTTGAGTCTGAGCATAGTGCAATGAGTGCTGTTATAGGGGCTGCTATGGCTGGTGCTAGAGCAAGCACTGCTACTTCGGCTCAAGGACTAGCTTTAATGTGGGAGATGGTTGCTATAGCCTCTACTATGAGACTACCGATGGTAATGAATGTAGTTAATAGAGCTCTATCTGGGCCTCTTAATATCCATTGCGATCACTCTGATGCAATGTCAATGCGAGATCTGGGTTGGATAATGTTGTTTTCCGAAAATCCGCAAGAGGTCTACTATAATAACATCCTAGCCTTCAAAATATCAGAGCATCCTGAAGTTTTCTTACCAGTTTCTGTAAATCAAGATGGATTTATTACTAGTCACTGTGTGGAAGCGGTTGATGTGTTGGATGATAATTTCGTTAAGGAGTTCATTGGAAAGAATAACTATCCCTATACTCTTCTTGATTTTAGTAATCCTATATCGGCTGGAGAGTGGGCAATGCCTTCACACTACTTTGAGTTTAGGGTAGGTATTCAAAAGGTGATGGAGGAGTCGGTAAAGACTATAGAGGAAATTTTTTGTGAGTTTCGTCAAAAAACGGGCGTTAAGTTTGATTTCTTTGAGGGGTATATGACAGAGGATGCCGAAATAGTATTTATTGTTATGAATTCAACTTCGGGGACGGTGAGGTATGTTGTTAATAAGCTGAGGGATAGAGGTAAGAAGGTTGGTGTTGTGAAGATTAGAGTGTATAGACCTTTTGTTATTGAGAAGCTTTTGGAACTTTTGCCGTCGGCTAAGTATTTAGCAGTCATGGATAGATCTCTTTCTTTTGGCACTACCGGTTCACCGGTGTATCAAGATATCACTTCGGGGTTGTTTGGGCTTAGGAGGAATTTACTTGTTAACGACTACATCTATGGACTTGGTGGAAGAGATATTACGGATGAAGATATTGAGGAAATTTACTCTAATGCAGAGTA
>JBCNVF010000103.1 GCA_039630355.1 Brevinematia bacterium | reverse complement strand
ACTGTGGGGGAAAACCGCATTCAATTGTGAATTGACTTTGTTGGTTTTGGCAACCAGGGGTTATGGTGGGATGAATACTTGACTTCCTCTTTGTTGGAGGTTATATTTCTACTTTGAAGAATGAGCGTGTTGAAGGGTAGTGTATGGGATTAAGGATTTTTAATACACTTACTGGGAAAGTTGAAGAGTTTAGGCCTTTAAGAGAGGGAAAGGTAGGGATGTATTTTTGTGGTCCTACTGTTTATGATTATCCGCATATAGGTAACCTTAGAACCTTTGTGGTATCTGATGTCCTGAGAAGGTATTTGGAGTTTATAGGGTATGAGGTTACTTTTGTTATGAATATTACTGATATTGATGACAAGACTATAAATGGGGCTAGGAGGGAGGGACTTTCTCTTAAGGATTATACGGAGAGGTATGCAAAGGCTTTCTTTGAGGATATTTCAACTATTCGTATAAAGCCGGCTACGTACTATCCCAAAGCTACAGAAACGATAAGTGAGATTGTAGAGTTTGTGAAAGAACTTATTAGCAAGGGGTATGCTTATAGGACAGATGATGGTGTGTATTTTGATATTTCGTCTTTTAAGGGTTATGGAAGGTTGTCAAAGCTTGATAGGAGGGAGGTAAAGCATGGTGCTAGTGGCAGAGTGAGGGTTGATGAGTATACGAAGGAGGATGCTGTTGACTTTGTGCTTTGGAAAGCTTGGAAAGAGGAGGATGGAGATGTTTACTGGGAGACTGATATAGGCAAGGGTAGGCCTGGTTGGCATATTGAGTGTTCAGTTATGAGCACTAAGTTTCTAGGTGATACTTTTGACATTCACGGTGGTGGAGTAGATCTTATATTCCCTCATCACGAGAATGAGATAGCGCAGAGTGAAGCTAGGTCAGGTAAGGAATTTGTCAGGTATTGGGTTCATGTTGAACATTTAATGGTTAATGGTAGGAAAATGTCAAAGTCGGAAGGTAACTTTTATACGCTCAGGGACTTGCTTTCTAAAGGGTATGGTCCCAAGGCGATAAGATTGGTTCTGATATCAACTCACTATAAGAAACCCTTGGATTTTACTGAGGAAAAGGTGGTTCAGGCTCAGAATACTATAAGAGATCTTGAGATTTTCATCTCCAAGATGAAGAAGGTTGTAGAAGCGAATGTAGGTGTTAAGGTAAGTGAAGATGACCTTAGCTACATAAAGGAGGCGAGTGAGAGGTTTATTGAGAGTATGGATGATAATCTTAATGTGCCTGAGGCACTTGGTGTGCTCTTTTCTTTGGTTCTGAAGTATGAGAACAAGGATATCCTAGAGATTTCTTCGGTTGAAGCGGAAGAAGTGTTGAAGTTCATCAGAAACGTTAAGGAGGTTCTGGACTTTTTTGATATGGATGCTGATGAAGTTCCTGAGGAGGTGAAATCTTTAGTCTCTCAAAGAGAGATTCTTAGGAAGGGTAGAAATTTTGAGCAAGCTGATAGGATAAGGGATGAAATTATTTCAAGGGGTTATACTGTGATAGACACAAAGATAGGAACGATTGTTGTGAAAAACTCCTAGAACCTCAAGGTGTAGTTCAAGCCGAATCCTGGTATTGGGAAAGTTTGAAACTCTCTTCCTCCTAGCAAGTATCCTTCTAGCCTTAATGTATCAAAGAAATCTACTCCTAGGTTGACTGTTAGTAGATTGCTTTTGTAGGTTTGCATATCTGGTGGTAGGTTTTTTTCTTCTTGGGGGAAGAGGCTACTGAAGAATCTGAAGTTTAGTGTGAATTTAAACCACTCGGTCAAGGATGATTCCATATATAGGGGAAATACGGCGTAAAGAGAGTTTACATAGGGGTTTTGATCGTTTATTTTTTTTAGGATGGAGAGGTAGCTTAGGCCTAGTCCGGTGGCGAATTTGGTTTTGTTTGTCTCAAATAGCGATAGTTTGAAGTCAAGTAGTAGTCCTGTGCTTTGGAAGTTTTCGTCTGGTAGGGCATAGGAGATGAAAAATCCGAATTCTGTTCCAAGGAATTTGTCTTTGAATATTCCTTTTCTTGCTTGGATACAGAGGTTTCTAGTGTAGTTGAGGATTTCTATTTTAGCCTCTTTTGGGGAGAGAGAAGATGCTTCTGTTGTGGGGCTTAGGACTGCGAATTTTATGCATGAGTTTGAGATTAGGCAGAGAGCTATTAAGCTTACGGCTACTAGTTTTTTTACCATATACTTAATTTTTTTATTCTATTTACTGCTTCTTCAATTCTCTCATCTGGAGCGGTTAGGGAAATTCTGAAGTATCCCTCACCGTATTCACCGAATCCACTTCCTGGGGTTACTACTATGCCTGCTTCTTTTAGGAAAGTGAGGGATATTTCTTTAGAGGAGATTCCTTTGGGATTCTTTACCCATATGTAGAACGTTGTGTTTGAAGAGTATACTTCAAATCCTACTGAGGTTAGCATGCTGACCATTTTTTTCTTTCTCTTGGATATTACTTCTCTGTTTTGCTGGGCGTAGCGTTCCATATCTGGTTGTAATGCTCTGACTCCTGCTAGTTGTATGGCGTTGAAGACTCCGGAGTCAACGTTGGATTTTATGGCGAGTAGGCCTTTTATTAGGTTTTGGTTGCCGATGGCAAATCCTATTCTCCAGCCTGTCATGTTGAAGGTTTTTGAGAGGGAATGGAACTCTACTGCTATGTCTTTAGCTCCGGGAATATTGAAGATGCTTATTGGCTTTTGGTTGCCCTCGTATATTTCGGAGTAGGCTAGGTCAGAGCAGAGGATTATGTCGTTCTTTTTGGCGAACCATACTATTTTTTCAAGTTGTTCAAAGGTTGCGCTAGCGGAAGTTGGGTTATTAGGATAGTTTATAAACATTAGTTTTGCTTTTGATAGGATGTTTTGGGAGATATTTTCAACCTCTGGGAAGAAGTTGTTTTCTTCTCTGAGGGGTATTTTGAACGGTGTAGCACCTGCTAGTATTGTTGCAGCGTTATAGACCGGGTAACCTGGATCGGGAACGAGTGCTATATCCCCCGGTTCAAGGAAGGCCCAGTGGATGTGGGCTATTCCTTCTTTTGAGCCTATCAAGGCTATAACTTCGGTTTTAGGGTCAAACTCAACACCAAACCTTCTATGGAACCACTCTGCAGAGGCTTTTCTAAACTCATACATTCCTGCATAGGATGGGTATTTATGATTAGCGGGGTCTTTTACTGCTTCGTACAGAGCCTCAATTATGGGTTCAGGAGTAGGAAGATCAGGGTCACCAATACTCAGGTCTATGACGTCAATTCCTTTTGCGATAACTTCATTCTTGAGTTCGTCTATTTCTGCAAATAGATATTTTGGTAACCTTGAGAGGTTACTGGAGAGTTTTCTTTTTATTCCTACATTTTCCTTCATATCTCTTCTAACCTCCTAGAGTGATTGATGTAATAATTACGTTGGTTTTTGCGTTGGTAAGTCTAAGGGTGTTTATGGGCTTTCTAAATGGTTCTGCCGTCATGACTTGACAGTAATTATAACACATAGTGGGTGTTTTATCAAAGTTTGGATAGGTGTTTAAGATCTGAGATTTTTGAGAGATGGTTGATAATCTTAGTGTCAGGCTTTTGTGGTTTTGAATCTATCAAACTCTACTCAGACTTTTAACTTTCAGTTTCAATCCCTAAAAGGGCAGGTAAAAACGGGTTTAATGGGGAACAGGTTTGTTGGATATTTTGATGAGTTTCAATCCCTAAAAGGGCAGGTAAAAACATGCTGAATCCGCCTATAGCAACGATCAGAGACGCGGTTTCAATCCCTAAAAGGGCAGGTA
>JBCNVF010000102.1 GCA_039630355.1 Brevinematia bacterium | reverse complement strand
AACTGTATGTAGTAAGTTACATGATTACTATAAATTAGTAAAATCTAAAAAAATTTCACCACATACTTATCCAAATATCCAATTCCACCCACCCTGCTCCACACTCTACCTAACTTGAAACCTACAAAAAAGTTGCCTATCATATTGGATGAAAATTCAGGCCAAAACCAAGCCAAGGAGAAAAAAATGAGGCTCTATCATAGTAAGCTTCTTCCAGTCACTCAAGAGAGTATACCATGTCATCTTCCGAATACCAGTACAAAAATCAAAGCACACGGTGTAATGAATAACAAAGAGACAGTCATCAAGAATGAGAGCTAGAGAAAAGCATGGAAAGCTTTTTTAAGTTTGTCTTGGAAAAAAGGACATTAGTTATACTACTGACTCTAATTCTCTTTGCTTTGGGAGTTTTCGGAATATTCAGACTATACATTGACAACGATGTCTTACATTGGTTCTCAAGAGATAGTGAAATCGCAAAGCTAAACTACTATGTAAATGAAAGATTTAGAAGTAACAATCCCATAATTGTAATGATTTCGTTTAATGGAAGTGTCTTTACCAAAGAAAGACTGGAGTTTGTTAGAGCTGTATCAAAGATTATCAAAGAACAGGAAGGTATAGTAACAGTTGTTTCCATTACTGAAGTTGAAGATATTAAATCCACTGAAAAAGGAATAGTCATTGAGAAACTTTTTCCCGATGAGATACCCGAAGGTGAGAATCTGGAGAGAATCAGAGAAATTATAATGTCAAGAGATGCTTTTAAAGGCTCTCTTGTTTCCAGAGATGGAACTACCGTAAACATCCTAGCCCTTCCAGTGCCTGATAGAGATACAAGTAAGATAGGGGAAAAGGTTCGTAGTGAAGTTGAAAAATTCATCTCTCTAGGGAATATGGAGTGTAAAGTATTCTTTGGTGGAGCACCAATGATACTTAACTCAATATCAAAGCTTGTCGTGAGTGATATCTCAAAACTTGTTCCAATCGTGTCTCTAGTAGTGTCATTAACCCTATTTCTGTCTTTTAGGAATCTGGTTGGGACATTCATACCTCTAATAACAGTTTTGATCTCTTGTGCAATAGGCATGGGAGTTATGGGATACTTAGGGTATCCTCTTACTACCTTTGGTGTGGGTATACCCGTCGTGCTTATAGCAGTAGGAAACGCTTATGCAATACACGTCATAAATGAATATTACGAACGGATGACTCTTCTTGACCAACCTCAACAAGCTTTATTGAAAAGCTTAGTCAGAGTCTTTATACCAGTGCTTATGAGCGGTATTACCACGATAGCAAGCTTTATCTCAGTAGGACTTGGAAGTGAAATCAATACTACAAAAAACTTCGCAACCATATCTTCAGTAGGAATTTCATTCGCTACCCTATTTACCCTAACTTTCGTTCCGGCTATTCTTAGCACCCTGAATATTCGCTCAAGTAGTTACCACAAAAACACAAGTAAATTCTTACACACCATCAGCAAGTTCATCTTTAAACACAGAACCTCCGTATCTATTACCTTCCTAACCATCAGTTTAATCTCTGTCTACCTACTAACAAAAGTAAAAGTTGAAGTAGACTACTTAGGATACTTTGACGAAAAAACTGAACCTAGAAAAGTCACATTAGCAATTGCCGACAATTTTGACGGATCATTTGAACTAAAAACCTACTTCAAAGGAAACATACAAAACCCAACTCTGTTAAAAGTAATGCAGATAATAGAAGAAGAACAGAGGTATTTTCTAGATGGCATAACTAGACCACAATCAATAGTAAGGATCATAGCAGAACTAAACGAAGGAATGGTTGATGTTAGAAGCATACCAGATTCCGAAATGGAAATCCAAAACCTATGGTTTTTTATTGAAGGCACTGAAGATATAAATAGAGTAGTCTCCGAAGACAAAAATGAAGCCCTCATCAACATACTCCTAGGTAAAGTAACTTCTTCCCAAAGATATGAACTTATAAGACTAACTAGAAACCTCATCCACAAGTATTCTAACGTTTCACTCTTACCACAAAAAGAGTGCTTGGAAGAAATTTCCTCAATAATATCAAAATCTCTATATAGCAGGCTCTCAAGAACTGGAATCAAAGCTTTGGAAACACCTTCAGGCAGAGTATCTGGAAAAGAAGAAATCACAAGCTATCTCAACAAGATCATCTTAGAATACCTTGAAAGAAAATCAAAGGAGTTTAGAAATTACGAAGACAAAAAGAGGTTTATAGATGATTTTGTAAAATACATCCTCTTATCCACTGGTATAAGTTTGAAAGACATATCCGAAGGAGATATTGAATACGCACTTTCACCATCTGTATGGAACACGTTTCCCATTCCCTCTGACGGCGAAGGGATAAGAGTGTTTGATGAGGCTGATGTCACAGGCATAGCTAAACTTTTTGCAGATATGGAAAGACAGATACTACAGAGCCAGATCATAAGCTTAGGGCTAATAGTCTTTGTAGTGTTTGTTATGAATTGTTTCACCTTTAGATCTCTGCTAGAAGGCTTGATATCTTTGATACCCATAGTATTCACCCTGCTTGTTAACTTCGGAATCATGGGACTTGCTAATATAAAAATTGACTTTATAACCGTAACTATTGCATCAATAGGAGTCGGCACTGGAATTGACTACACAATCCACTTCATCTCTAGGTATGTTTACGAAATAAGATCAGGCAGTGATTACGAAAACGCTTTTTACAAAACATTTTCCACCACTGGCAAAGGTATACTATCAAACGCTTTTGCAGTAGGACTTGGATTTGCTACTCTGCTTTTCTCAAGTATAGTTCCACTGAGAAATTTCGGGCTTATGATGTCCATAACTATGATGGTAAGCAGTATCTCCGCACTGACACTGCTACCCGTAGTGCTGATTGCTTTAAGAAAAAGGCTAAAAACAGTTTAGCTTCACCAAAACCTGAAAAACCATCTCAAGCAACACAAACCTGTAAATACTTTAGCTACCTTAAGGCAAAACAATTCATACCTTTAAATAATCTTCTAAAACGTTATAATACAAGGCTTACAAGAAAACAACTTATCCCATATTTTTGATGTTGACAAGAGGAATAGAGAGTTTTACGTTTTCTTGCTTGAACCTAGAATGTAGCCTCTTTAGAAACTCGTGTCTAACTGGAAACTGGTATGTATACTCAACAACCCTGAGTATAACATTAAACTTAATAGAATAATCCGTAAAGGACTGATACCTGATAAGTGGCTCCCAAGTTTTGACAGCTCCCTCTACACTACTTTGAACCTCTTTAGCAACATCTAGAGTAATTTCTTCAACAAACTTCAGATCATTTTCAATTGATACCTCAACAGCAACAACAACTGACATCTCTTGATCAGGAAGATGGTAGTTTTTAGTAATACCACTTATCAATTTTGAGTTTGGCACAATGACTAAATTGTTAAACAAATCCCTTATCGTCGTATTTCTCCAATTTATATCCACCACAACTCCTTCCTCACCATTTTCAAGCTTTATATAATCACCAACCCTGATTTGATGGACAAGTAACACCTGAACACCTGCAAAAAAATTAGCTAGAGTATCTTGCAAAGCTATAGCTATCGCAAGACCACCTATTCCCAGAGTCGTCAAAAGTGGTAAAAGAGAGATATTCCAAACCGCAAGAATTATTCCTACTCCTATCGTAACTAAAATAACCCCTATCGTGTTTGAAAATATGCTCACAGAGAATGAAACCTCTCCATGTCCAGACATCTTCCTTATCCTTTCGGAAATATAAGGTAAGATCAAACTACTGACAAACTTAGTCATTATTACAGCCCCAACTAGAACATAAAGAGATATAAACACCTTAGAGATAACCTCTGCTGTTTTCTGAGAAGGCTCCAAAATCAATACCGTCAGAAAGTTTACATACACAAAGTATACAAGAACAAAACACCATGCTACTATAGAAGAGACTATCCTATGAGTAGTTTCCTCACCTCTTGCAAAAAGCCTTGGCAAAAAACTATTCAAAATCCTCACAATAAAATAAGAGATAACTATTCCCACAGACAAAAATCCCAAAAACCAAATACTTTGGCTCCATATAACCTATTATTATCAATAAGCCTATCAACAAAATTAAAGTTGTAGTCCATTAATCTTAACAAATTCCAATTTACATCAGACAAGCAAGCATTCTTAACCCCGCTTACCTACCCCTTGGTTTCGTCAATCGCAAAACTTCTTTTATGCTAAGTCTCTTAGATGCTTCCCGAAAAAGATATTTACCAGCTCTCTACATAAACTACAAGTAAAACAAAAGAAAAACCATACCTATACAAACTGAAAACAAACGAATGATACGAATTTCTAAATTTACTTTCCAATTTCAACACCTACATCAGAACCTTTCCTTTTGACTATAACTCTCATATTCCTATCAAACGACAGAACATCCCTAAAAACTGTATCTCCAAACCTGTTTTTTATGGTAATGGAGTATTTTTTATTTTTGACCAGCATCTTACTTACGGGCATAATAGATGGCTTTCCGTCATCCACCGATACTACAAACCCTAAAGTATCCTCAGTAGGCTCAAAAACAACTTCAACCATTTTTGAAAAGTCAACCAATACATCCTCGGATATACCCCTATTGAGAAAGTCTAATTTATCTTTATCTGCTTCTTTTGTTTTTATTTCTACCTCTTTTGAAACTGTCTCTATTGCTCTGCTAAGGTTAGACACAAAATCATCTATGTTATCAAGCTTCCCATCGGCACTAAGAGACTTAAGCTTTTGGTCCACTTTAGACTGCTCAGATCTTGATATATCTGACTGCATACCTCCCTTAACAACAGATTCAGAAATTCCCTCAAGAAGAATAAGTTTTTCTCTCTCTTCAGGCTTTAGCTTGGAAGCAAGTTCTCCAACAAACCTTGAACGAATTTTTGACACAACCTCACCATCGGCAACAACTATAGTCATATCACCATTTGGTTTTGAATAAACCGAAAATTTTGTCCCCCTGACTAATGCCAACCCTGTTTCAGTCCTTACTCTTACATCTTGTTGACCAAGTTTTTTCGTAATTGACAGTATAATCCCACTTACCAGAGTAATTACACTCTCCTTTTTCTTATCCAAAGAAGGCAAAACTCCAGAAAGCGAAATCTTAGTATTTTCCAAAACCTTTATAGATACCCCTTCACCCATCTGGATGATACACTCCGAGGCATTACCCGTTATTATCACATCTCCTCCAAACAAAACATCGTTAACTTCTATGTCAACAACCCTACCACTTCTTTCAACCTTAACATCCCCTATAACGGTAGTAACAACAAATTTAAGCTCGCTAGGATCTCCCAAAACTACAGACAAAGAAGGATCTTGTTTAGCACCTCCAAAGAATATAAACCAACCAACTAACAAGATGACAATAACCACAAAAATCACAGTTGCAATAACCAAAACTCTACCAACCGGACTATCAGTTAAAGTGCTACCTGGTCTAACTTTTTCCATAAAACCCCCAACAACTCTGAAAATTATACACAAGCTTGACAGCACATATCAACTAAGTTACCGGCAAATTCTAAAACCTTACCATTAGGTAAGTTCAATACTTTCCTAAATTACAGATCATTCTTCTCAACCATTTTAATCTATCCCCCGCAAAACTAAAGCTAACCTACAATTTAAAAGAATACCATTCAGGTTTAAGACAGAAAGCTTCCTATTCACTCAAAAAGAGAATCTCAAGACTGCACCACTTCTTGAGATTGAAACTTTGACACATAGAATGAGAAAACCCCATTCACTTAGAAGAAAAAATATCTCAAACTCTACAACTGTAGCTTTCTAGACAAGTTAAGTCTGTTAAGAACCTTTTGGAGATCCTTCAAGAGTTGTGGAGAATTTATATCTTGGATCTTTTTCTTTGACAACTTCCCTATAGCTATATTTTCAGCAATTTTAAATGTTGAGGAGAGGTGATAAACTCCAACTAAGTCAAAAATACTAACCTTATCTATAGGAACAATATAAGATTTCTCATTGAACACCTTTATGTTTCTAGTCGTTTTCCAATTAGGAATCTGCGGATATATCAGGTAATCCCCAAACAAGCTATTGGTAATGAATACTATCTCACTTTTCATCAGAGCCTTAAAGAGCTTTAGTACCTCACGGTTTATATACCTATACTCCCGAAAATACCTACTAAGATCCTTCTGCGAAGGTTTAGAACCTAAGCTGAGAAGTGAGAAGAAAGATAAAGTGAAAAATTCTGACAAGTTTAAAGTTAAGTATTCTATCAATTCCCTAGTCAGAGCAAGAGGAGAGTATTCAAATAACTTTTCCTTAAAGAGATAACTAGAGGCTACCTCATCTACAACTTTAGGTGGAATATAAAATCTAGACGCTATAAACCTGTAATTTGACGGATCCTTCTGGCAGTTGGCAAAAAATGAAATTAAGTTAGACAAAAACTTCAACTGCTTTACGCTGACCCTTTTTGGCATTGAACTATGTCCGTTTTCGTATAACCAAAGCCTTTCGTTTTTGGATATTTTAACTTCTATAGAGTCATTTACGGGTTTTTTGAGTATGGAAAAGCTAGGAGAAATTTCTATATCATTTACAATAACCTTGACCTGAGAAGTCATTACAAAAGTTTATTCCTAGCTTCCAGTTCTCTTTCAACTTCAAGAAAGAACACAATAAAATAACCAAACCCTAGCACACTCAATGCTACCCTAGGACAATAAAGTTTAACTTCCATTGAGTGAGTAAACAAGATCCTAAACTTTGACTTACCTACCCCCTTTGGTTCCTATAGGTCACAAAACTCTACTTCATACCAAGTCTCCTAGGTGTTTATCAAGAAGAGAATCTATTCACAGAGAAGCAAAAGAAAAACTACACTTAACTGTCAAATTTTGGAATCTACTAACCCCAAGAGTCAAAAACGGAATTCTGGCAGAAAGTAGTGTTATAATTACTTAGTATGAACACTTCTGCATCATATCTAAAACTTCCGAAGGACGTTTTAAAAGAAAGAATAGAAGAAGCCTTCAGTATTCTGGATGAATGTAAACTATGTCCGAGAAAATGTGGTGTAAATAGAAACAAAAATGAAAGGGGATACTGCAAAGCAGGGTTTTTACCGGTGGTTTCATCCTATGGACCACACTTTGGTGAAGAAAGCGTTTTAGTTGGAAAGTATGGCTCAGGAACGATATTTTTCACAGGATGTAATCTGGGATGTATTTACTGCCAGAATTACGAAATATCACAACTTATGGAAGGTAGAGAAGTTTCATTTGAAGAATTAGCGAGAATGATGATATACCTCCAACATATAGGATGTCATAATATCAACTTTGTAACACCCACTCACCAAGTTCCTCAGATTCTAAAAGCTCTAGAGATAGCTATTGAGTTAGGCTTAAAAGTTCCCTTAGTGTATAATACCGGCGGATATGATTGTGTGGAAACACTAAAACTTCTTGAAGGTATATTTGACATCTACATGCCAGATATAAAATACTCCGACAACTCATTCGCTCAGAAATACTCAAACGCAAAAGACTACTTTGATGTTGTAAAGCAGGCTGTAAAAGAGATGCATAGACAAGTTGGTGACCTAGCAATAGACCAAAACCACATTGCCTACAGAGGATTACTAGTAAGACACCTAGTTCTACCAAACAACATAGCAGGCTCATATGAAGTGTTTAAATTTCTCCTTGAAGAAATATCACCAAATACCTTTATTAACATAATGGCTCAGTATAGACCTTGCTTTAAGGCACACAACTTTACTGAACTTTCAAGGAGAATCTACAGAGAGGAATTCTTAGAAGCAGTAAGGCTTGCAGTTGAAATGGGGTTTAGAAGAATTATCTCCTAAACTAAGGTAACCTTACCCCCTCTACCATCTCTCTTATCTTCTCACCTATGTTGTTTGAAGACATAAACGATTCTCCTATAAGAAATGCATTAAAGCCTATCGCAATAGCATTGGTTATATCACTTTTACTCTTCATTCCACTTTCAGCTACCATTACTTTAAAACCAGCAGGTAACTTAGGGAAAAGTTCTGAAAACTTGGTAAAAGAGACCTCTAAAGTTCTCAAGTTCCTACTATTTACTCCTATAATCTCAACGTCCAGCTTTTCAACCTTCTCTAGATCACTTTCTTCATAAACCTCAACAAGAACGTCTAAATCTAGAGTTCTAGCAGTCCTCCACAAACTCTCTAACTCTTTTTTGGAAAGACAGCTAGCTATAAGAAGAATACAATCAGCTTCATAGTAAGCACTTTCATATACTTGATACACATCAACTATGAAATCTTTCCTAAGAACTGGTTTAGAACTTTTCTCCTTAACCCTTCTTATAAACGATATATCACCATTAAAGTAATACTTCTCGGTTAATACAGATATACAATCTACGAAAGGACTCCTCTCATAAATTTCAGCAACATCTTCAGGAGAAAGATCCTTTCTTATAACACCTCTTGAAGGAGAAGCAAACTTTATTTCCGCTATTACCCCTGGCTTTTTATTGCTAATACTATTCAATAAAGCTCCCAGAAAGTTTCTTTTCACCGGCACTCTCTTCTCCAGCTCTCCAACTAACCTTTCCAATGGAAACTCCTTTTTTCTCTCCTCAATCTCACAAATTTTTCGCTTTACTATCTCTTCTAACGCCATCTTACCACACCCCACTATTTTAAAAACCTAAACTTTCCTACAACACAAAACAGACACATTTCTACATTAGCTCAGGTCAAAATTTATAAACAGAGTCACCACAAAAACCGTTCTACCATACCAGAAAACTTTTTATTCCTTACATTCTCAATTTTCTAATCAAACCATCTTCTTCCAAACTCCGTTGCTTTTGATGTTCTCAATAACCCTAAGCACCTCTTTTATCCTATTCCTAAGCTCAGCATCTTCTATCTTTTCCGCATCAAATGCTTCACAAAACCTCTCCACAAATAGTATACCTTCCAAGTGATCTATCTCATGCTGTATTGCTTTAGCAAAATACCCATCCGCATTGAGAGTATGCCTTCTACCACTGAAATCAGAGTACTCAACTGAGATTGAAAAATGCCTTAACACCGGCAAATATAGTCCTGGAACAGACAAACATCCTTCATCTTCTAACGTGAACTTCTTAGATCTGGTTTTTATCACAGGATTTATCAATACAGCCTTACCCTCATATCCCGCAGGACTCACATCCACCACCGCTACTTTAAAAGGAACTCCAATCTGATTAGCAGCCAAACCTACTCCCTTTCTCTCAGCCATTATCTCAAACATCTCCTCTACAAGCTCCTTCACCCAATCCCCAAACTCTACAACCTCATCAGCAGGTCTGTGCAATAACGGATTTTCATACTTTAGAATATCTCTCATCTACTCCTCCACTACAAAACCCAAAACCTTAGCTTACCAACTAAAATATTAATAAGAGAAAACAATATTTTCAATCTCACTAAGTTTAGATACACTCACTCACGCTTTACACTTTGTCAGCCTTTATCTCAAAAACTCATAAACCACTTTACACAAATCCTGCATGCTAAAAAACCTTCCGAGAAGTCATGAGTTCACAACTAACAAATCCATACTTCAGTTAGCTACTCTAACCATCCGAATATTCTTGTGTGAATTTAAGGGTGTGTATATTGAAAGTTGAGTTCGGATTATTTATACTTTGTGACACTGAAAGGTAATTGTTGTTTAGGAGGTTGATTATGGAGGTTTCTAGAAGAGAGATGGGAGATGTAGTAATTTTTGATATAAACGGCGAAATTGATCTGTATAACGCTCCACAAATAAAGGAGCTCGTCAGACAAGAAATTGAAAAAGGTAAGGTAAATATCGTTGTTAATCTAGACAAAGTAAGTTACATAGACTCTTCAGGCATTGGTGTTCTGATCTCCAGCCTTTCAAACCTAAAGAAAGTGGGCGGTGGCCTGAAGTTAGCTAATGTCTATGCATCCGTAAGAAAAGTTTTTGAGCTTACCAAGCTAACAGGATTTTTTGACATTTACGATTCCGTTGAGAACGCTGTAAACTCCTTTAATCAATAGTTTGATCCTTGGTTAAAACTTTCTTCAGGTTTGTGCCGAATTTAAAAGTTGTGAAGTTTATTACGATACTTCTTCTATGAAAGTAATTATCACTCTCACCCTAGCTTTCGTGATCCTCTTAAACTCCTCATGTAAACAGAAAGATGAAGACATATCTAAGATAGTCTCTGAGGTTGAAAAAAAGCAAACAGAACTTGAGGAAGTAGGAGTTCCAAAATTCCTACTAGAGGAACAAAAACTCCTTGAGACAAACACAAATCAAGATGTCCTACCCCAGACTAATGTAGACGAGTTTCTTGGAATTAAGGATAAACCACTGATCGCAAAATCCAATCAACAACAACCTACCCCTACGCATAAAGTTTCACAGGAGATCAAATATCCAGAAATAACAAACCTAGAGGAAATTACCGAAAAACCCAAAAAAGTAGCACCAGCTACGAAGTTAGAAAAAGAACAAAAACTACCCATTGAGGTTGAACCTGCAAAACTCGAAGAGAAAGTAATCCCTGAGAAAAAACCCAAATACAAACCCCTACACAGAGAAGTCAAAGTTTACTTTTCCTATAAAAACGGAAAGAGATACATAGATACCAATAACCCTGGGAAAATAACAGCCGTAGTATATGTCGGAGAAAAAGTTTGGTATGTTGACTATAGTGTATACGCTATACCGTATAAGAACAGAGCTAAGTACAGAAAATATCTAAGCTCTAAATACCTAATAGGAATAGGCAGGAACATAAGCGTAGTTGACAATAGAAGTCAACTCACCGTATACTGGAGAGGATCAAATATCTACAGAAGATTTCTACCAAACGGCAAGTATATGATAGTAGTAAAGACCACATTTAAGGACAGTAGGAAAAGAGTAATATCAAGCTTCGTCAAACATTTAGGAAAACCTAACCCTATTATTGTGATACTAGCAAATTAGAGGATGCTTCTCTGTTGAGGTTATATATCTTGATCTTAGTACCGTTGGAAATAACACTTTGTGGTGAATAGTCTCTCTCTAAGAAAGAGAGAGGATCAACATAAATGTTGTTTACAGATATTCCAAAATGCAGATGAGCTCCTGTTGTTCTTCCTGTTGCTCCTACAAGCCCTATTACGGTGTTTGTAGTAACAACTTGTCCTCTTTTGACCAAGATTTCGCTTAAATGCATATACACCGAGCACACTCCATACCCGTGCTGTATCACAACATACTTTCCTGCCTTTCTATCTCTCGCAGTTGATATAACAACTCCATCATAAGCAGAGTAAACCTTAGCCCCCCACTCTCTTGGTATATCCACCCCTAGGTGAATCCTGCCATGCAATATTCCACCCCTTGACCTATTCACACCATATCCATCTTTAACCTGCCCTTCTAAAGGCTTAGAAAAAACAGAGATCTCACCCCCGTAGTTCGCAAGTAGCTTGAATTTGTTAGTCTTAAAGCTTAAATCATTCCTTATCTCTATCTCCCCTATCTGCTTTGGCCTCCTCTTAGCATAAGCAATAGGATCTATATTCACCCTAAAAGGTATCTCCGCAACTAACATCTCACCAGTAAGTCTATCTATTGATCTAACAGACAACATAAAATTCGTAACTATAGTATGAGGAAGCCCCACCAAAGAGTATACCATATTACTACCTATCCGATAGATAGGGTATTCAACCTGTCCCTCAAGAGCCACAGATAATACCTCAAAACCTTCCTTCTCCTCAATTATTAAAGCTATTGTTTCTCCCTTCTTCTCAATACAATTCGTCGGGTATAGATATACGAAAATTCCATAACAGAAATTTATGGAAGAGAGTAGCAGAAACAGCATTAAAATAAAAAACTTTCTCACTCAAACACCCCCAATAAAAAAATTTTCCAACATTATAAATCGCCCTAAAGGAGATTTCAAGTTAACACCACCTCACTAGCCCGAATCTCTCAAAGCAAAACTTGCTAACTAGCCGAAATTCTTTTCGTTTATAATACCCTTTAGGAGGAAGATATGAGCAAAAAACTCTTAATTTTCATAGCAGTATCATTTGGATTTAGTTGGACCATAGCTGTAATTCTGTGGCTTACTGGACTATATAGCAGTTCCCAACCACAGGCTTCCCTAGTAAAGACACTTTTACTCATTGTCTATATGTTTGGTCCAGCAGTAGGAACAATTGTATCACAAAAGATTGCCGGTGAAAAACTTTCTAACTTAGGAGTATCCTTTAAAATCAACGTATGGTGGATAGTAGGGATTCTGGCAATAGTATCAATAACCTTACTCACAGTTTTTATATCCTCCCTAATGGGAGCAAAGCTTAACACAACATGGGACCAACTAGAACTTAGCATTCTAGAACTCTATAAAAACATTCCTTCTTCCGAAAAACCAAGCACAGCCGAAATAGCAAAGCAGTTAGAAGAGATAGGAAAATCCGTAAATTACAATGTCTTCCTTTTCTACCTTATCTCTTTACTCTCAGGAATAGTAGCAGGGATAACTGTTAACGCAGTCGCTGCATTCGGTGAAGAGTTTGGATGGAGAGGATTCCTGTTTAAAGAGTTTGAAAACCTTGGACTTATAATATCATCGCTTGTAATAGGACTAATATGGGGAATATGGCATGCACCAATAATAGCAATGGGCCACAATTTCCCTACTCATCCGCTTGAAGGCATATTTCTCATGACCCTTTTCTGCATACTCCTTTCATTCATCATGAACTACTTCAGAGAGAAAGGCAAATCTGTTGTGCTCTCATCAATGATGCACGGAACATTAAATGGCACTGCAGGCCTTTATATATACGCAAACACTGTCAAAAACGATATACTATATAACATCACAGGGGTTTCCGGAATGCTATCTATCCTGCTAATAGTAGCTCTACTACTACTGCTTGACAGAAAAACTTTCTTTAAACCACTTCAAGCAAAAAGCTGAGTATTGTATACTTTAGACTAAAACAACATAAACCTTCAGGGAGGTAAAGTATGAAATGGATCACAACTGTTTTGATTGCTGGTTTTCTCATAACCATCCTTGTAGTAACCTTACTTGGATACCTTGCTTTTTTCTTTGATCCAAATGTTGCAATTTCACAAACAGTATCGTCAATTGAGAACAGCTATCACCTTGACCTTGATTATAAACTCAAAGAAAAAAACCTACTTTCTGCACTCCAAGGATTTGAATTTGAGAATGTTGAGATCTTCTCCACTTTAAAAGGGAAAAAACAAAAATTGGTTTCTTCTAAAAAAGTTAGAGTAATTTTCAACCTTTTATCTATCTTTTCTTCACCGGAAATAAGAGCTATAATCATCCAGAACTCACTCGTAGACATAAACAATGCACTGAAATATGTAAATTCACCAGAATTTAAAAGCAACCTGATGGTCCCCCCTACCACCAACACCCCATCCAGAAGCATAAAGATAGGATTCATCAGGCTTAATGACTTTACAACAGTATACAACAGTGAAAGATTTACATTTAATGAAGTAAACATAAATCTTGAAAAATTCAGGATTGACGGATATCTCACCAATACCAAAAGTAAATTCTGGTTTGATGGGAAAAACTTTCACATTGACAAGTTCAACGGCATAGGAGCATTAAGTAATATTACCCTCACCACCATTCGTGGAAGCTTTGAAGATAGCAAAAATATGACTATGGAAATAAAAACTCTAAACTACTCAAATTGGATTAAACTAGAAAGCATTTCCATCAAAGGTGACATTGAGAAGTCTCTATTCAACATCCTAGTAAGCAACACCTTAGTGAGCCTCAACGACACTCCAGTCTCAATCACAAACACTAGAATAGATGTAACTATCAAGGACAAGATAAAGGGGAAATTTGAACTTATAAAGAAAGTCAAGGGTGAATTTGATATTCACGACTCAATGTTAAGCGTAACAGCAAATTTTGAAAAACTAAACGAAAAAGACATACCTGAAAATGTTTTCGCCAAGCTAAGCAACACTGTTGAGAACCTCAGTTTTAATGGAAATATTAAACTTGAAATCCTTGCAGGTAAAATAAACCTATTTGGAAACTCTTCCATTAAGTTCTCTACAAAGCTTAAAGAAAAACTCCTTAGTAATGCTGAAGCACTCTTGAGTCTAAATAGAAAGGAAATAGACATAAAAGTCTTGTTTAAAACCAGCAAAAGTGATCTGGAAATCAAGGGTTTAATTACCCTTGGAGATAATAAACCCAGCCTTAGGATACTAAAAGCATCTTCAAAGAGAATAGATATCTCAGATATTACAAGCAACCCCATTACTGAAAGTAAAGACAGCAACCAAACTCTACCATCTACCCTACCAGTTGAGATAACAGAAGTTCCACTGGAAGTTAGCATTGGAGAGATAATCTCGGGAAACTCTCTACCAAAGATCCAGAACATACTAGCTTACGGAAACCTAAACTTCGGCAATAGCAAACTTTATGCTTCTTTAGACACTGTAGAGGCCAAAGTAGCTGACGTGAAATTTGTTGCTAAGGGTAACATTGAACACAGTGACAAAACAAAAGTCATTTTAAATATTTTACCTTCCAACGTTGACCTTGGCTTGCTATATCCAGGTTTAACAGCGGGAAAGCTAGGAGGCAGAGTTTATGGCAGGGTAACTCTGAAAAATCTTGAAGTCAGGCTTGACGATTCGTTTTCCGTAAGCGGAATAGCCACACTAAACAATGTTGAGCTAATTGATATCTCAATACAAAACGAAATAACAAAGCTTTTAAACCTAAACCTAAGCCATATTTTCATCACCGAAGGAAATCTAGAATTTAGATTTGAAACAAACTCTTTTTCAGCCATAGGAAGTGTTAATGGGGACATTATCTCAGAATTTGATACTCTCTACACCCTAGACAAAAACAAAGCAAGAGTAAGGTTTAAATACCTCAAAGTTGACAGAAGCATAGTTGAAGACATTCCCAAGATATTCTTTATCAGAAATGAAATAAACGGAATAAGGTTCAGGATGGATGATAAACACCTCTTATTTGACAAATTTGATATAGAGCTTTCTCTGTGATTGAGAGAATTGAGAAAGTTTTGGATATTGAAATTGTACTCCTTTCAGATGAATACTTCTTACATTCAGTTTCTATCTTCTATTCTCACATACCTATAGAAACTCTTAGTAGTCACAGTGTCTGGGTTATACATCTCTTCTACCTTTGTCTGTGGAACACTGAATTTACCAACAGTAGTTGCACTTACAACATACCTTACGGTAAACACACCACTGGGTAGATACTGGGCAAAAGCTAAAACCCTGTCTTTGTATCTTTCTAACCTAAATCTTCTCCACCAGAACTCTCCCTCACCAACATTATATTCACCATTATATTCACTGTAGAATAGCACAGGTTCAAATCCTGCAGGTAACTGATCATCCAGAACAACAAAGCTCTTAGGTTTACCAAGAGTGTCAATTGTTATCTCAACAATATACTTTCTACCTCTTACAAACACATCTTCCTTCACTTCACGAAGTGTGTTAAAGTCAAGTATCCTCTTAGAAATTCTAAAACCGTTCTCAGAATCTACACTTCTGCTTGGAAGATAGTAGTATCTAACGGAAAAATACATATTTCCTTTTCCTTCCTTAAGCAATTCTAATTTCAGGCTCTCAACTTTTCCATCCACAAACGTTGAGGAGATCCTAGGCTCAAATCTTACCTCTTTGCTCATACTAGGATCAGTGAAATCTCTAAAGGCAACTGAAAATACTTCATAAGTGTTTACTAAAGCTTTTACTGAGAAATTAGGCTTACCACTTTCGTACACCTTCAAGTACTCAGTCAAAGCCCATAATGCCATCGCATTTTCGTGAGTATTATACCATGCACCATTATATTTGCACTGCAAGGAAAGCCACTTCACAATCTTGTGGAAAACATCAGATTTGACTCCAACTTCCAGTAAAGACTGAAGAACAATTGAGGTTACTATAACATTATTATAGTAGAAGTATCCCCAATTACCTCCATCAAAATAAGCATAATCCTGAGACTCAATGATCCTCCTAGTAAATTGATCTCTTATCTCGTTAATCATCTCTCTCTTACCCTCAAAAAGCGGATATTTAGCTATGGTTCTCAACACATACGCAAGAACCGAGACACTAGCACCCCTAACAGAATAGTAGAATCCCTTAAGGCTTGCAATATCAAAAGACCTGTTGACAGCAAGAACATAATACGATATTGCAACAACAAGGTTAAAATAATGCTGTGTGTAAATACCATCAGTTTCTACCCCTTCCACTTTTCCAGAAATATAACTCTTAAGCACTTCTAGCACACTTGAGTAAATTCTTTCGTTAACTCTATACCCTGCCTCTTTAGCCTTAGTCAAGAACAACATAGTGTATACCGTGACATAAGGATCTGCATACCTACTCCCCTGCCAGTAGTAAAAACCTTTCCCATCAACATAATACTTTGGAATCTCGTCAACAAAAGCTTGGACAACTTTTCTCAGTTCCTCTCTGGTTTTGTACTCTAGCAAGTTTCTCTTTATTATTATTTCTTCTGCGAAAACAAGGGGAAACACCTGCGACAACTTCTGCTCAAGACATCCGTAAGGATAGCGAACAAGATAATCAATACTTCCCCTAAGCTCTGAAAACGCAGAAGGTGACACCGAGAGATAGATCTTTGAAAACTCAGGATAAGCTATATCTTTAAGACTTATCTTACTCTCAAAACTCTCCTCCGCCCTTCCACTGAACCCAACAACACTATAAGCAATAGGTGCATAAACAGGTAACTCTATCTTGAGAGAATCATGATATTCTCCCAGCTTAGCCCCAACTACCACACTATACTCATGCTCTCCAAACGGCACACTACCCACCCTAAAGCTAAAAAGAACTTCCGTAGATTCCCTATCTCTTAGAAAGAGATTAGTTAAAGTGTAGTCAAACTTAAACGGTCCTTCAGGCTTAACGAAAACTTCCACATTTCCATGCTTACCACATTGATTGAAAACCAGCACACTACCCTTAACCTCATCCCCAATTCTAACAAACCTTGGAAAAGAAGAAATAACCATCAGAGGCTTACTTACAAGTATATCCTTTTCACCATACCCAAACTTATCGTCCTTTGTATATCCGACTACCATTATTTTGAAAGTGGTCAAGTTATCAGGTAGAGTAAACTTAAAATTTGCTATACCCTTTTCTATCTTTACCTTAGCCTCGTAATAGGCAGTTCCTCTCAGCTCTTTCCTTATGCCCTCTCTTCTCTGTTCTCCTATTGATCCTACACCATTTGCACCATTCTTCATAACTTCCTTAACATCAACCCCATCACCACCTATGATCTCACCTTTCTCCTCTAAGTACTTCTGTCCATATATCGCTCTTCTCATATCTGTGGTTGTCACTGCTAATTCGCGCCTTGAGTGGAAAGTATAAAATGGATCAGGCAACGCGTAATTCACTAAGTTTAAGACCCCCTCGTCTACTACTGCTATTACCACTTCACCCTCTTCTATTGGTTTACCCTTACCATCCTTGGCAACTATCACACCTCTTACCTCCTGCCTTGGCTCGTAGGTATCTCTAGATGTTCTAATCTCTATCTCCATTTTCTTATCTGGATCATAAACTTCCATCTCTGCATATCCTATTCTAAAGTCTGGTTTATAAATATCCACACCGTTTACGACAGTATTAGTCCCCTCTCTAGCAGAGTGCAATATTACCGATATAAACATATTTGGTGCAAATTCCTTGTCTACCTTTATTGGAACTAACTTCATCCCATCTTTAACCTCAGTAACCATAATCCTGTGAATATCTTCTCTCTCAACGGTTATTATCGCAACCGCAGACTTAAATGGGCTCAGAATCAGCAGATTAGCTGTCTCCCCAATCTCATAGTAATCCTTATCAAGCTCCACTTTTGTGAGCTTGTCATCGTCAGCATACCAATAGAACCCACTACCAACAACATAGAAATGATTGATCGTTGTAATCTCCTTTCCCTTAACCTTATAAGATACTTCTGTTCTGTAATACCCTGGTTCTTTCGGAACAAAGGAAATGTTAGCCCTACCTACAACTATACCCTCCCTCTCAAACACCACATTCTCCACTCTCCTAGCCCTTCTCTCTAGTCTTTCGCTAACCCCTACCTCCTGATAACCCACCCACTGCACTTTTATAACTCTTGCTTTTACAATAATTCCATTAGTGAGATTGTCATCACTATCAACAGCTACAATACCAATCCTAACTTCTTCACCCACCTTAGCAAAGTATTTCCCCACCATAACCCCAACATTGTAAGGATTAAGAATAACCACGTCATTCCTCATACCTTGAACTACACTTTTGTCCTCAAGAGTAGCAAGAGCAACAATCCTCATCTCAGCGTTACCTAGAAAATCATCCTTCTCAAGAGTTTTCACCACCGATACCTTCCCAGTATCATCAGTATTGAACTCTTGATCTAAAAATTCAAAAGAACGGTCCTCATAAGTTGTATAAAATGAATAATTTGGGAAAGATCTACTTCTATACACTATTGGAGACACCTGAGCCTTAAATAATACCTTCCCCTTGACAGGAGCGCCGAAGAGATATGTTGCAATAGCATCAGCTTCAAACTTCTCACCCCATAAGAACCTGTTCTTCTTCAACAGTATTTCTATCTCAGCAATAGCAGGCTTGAAATCCTCCACCCTAAAGGTCTCATAAATGTTAAGGTTCTCAGAAGTAATTGTATAATACCCTGTAGGAGCATTCTTATCAATCTCTAAAACAAAATGAAAAGTTCCAGCATCATCAACCTTAAGACGGATATTCGTAACAACATCATCTCTGCTATCCAAAATCTTAAGATAGACATTAGTGTTACTAATTATTTTCCATGTATCATCTACCCTAGCTCTCACTATCCCCTTAACGTATACCTTTTCCCCAGGCTTATACAAATACTTCTCTGTAAAAACCAAAGCTTTAACCTCTCCAACACTATAACTACTAGCGTAGTGCTCAACACCCTCCTCAAGAGTAAAATCATCAAGTCCACCATATCCCGCACCCCCGTAATATCCAAACACACTATAGTAGTCCTCAAAACCCTGCCTGCCTATATCAAGAGTAACATCTCTTCCCTTTTTAGCAATAAACCACTTATACTTATGCCCATCCACCTTAACAGTCAAAATCCCCTTACTATCAGTCTTTCCAAAAAACTCTAACTCACCTTCCCCATCAACTCCATAAACCTCAGCTTCCCCAACAGGCTCATTATCTCTCAGCTTCCTCACGAAAACCACAGTCCTATACGGTGACTTCTTAACAGTTATCCCAAGCGATGTTATTAAAACCACTCCCCCCTTAACCAAGTGATGCTTATCAAAAGGGTAATAATACGGCTCACCCACCATCTCATAAACAAAAAGCCCCGAGATCTTGTCTTTATCCATCCCCAAAACCTTTTCAAGATCTACTTGGTATTGATAGAAAACCTTCTTATCCAATTTCAGTTTCTCAAGATTTATCAAATATCTACTTTTTAGCTCCTTATCACCCGAAAGTATCCTAGCAATACTCTTTAAGTCACCAGCGTAGGTATAACGAATCTCTATCTTCTTAAGATTTCTCACCCTAGTAGGTATAACAAGAGGTAAGTAATTCTCAAGAACAAATGCCCCATAGGGTGAAGAAAAATAGGAATATATTACCTCATCAATATACACTTTTTTCTCAAAAACCTTACCCAACGCTTGATTGTATTCGTCCACGATATTACTCCCTATCGTAACTAGGTATTCTTTATTTACACTAAAGTCACCATAAAGATAAATATTGCTGTAATCCACAACAATATCAATATTCTCAACTTTGGGAGAAATATCTATAGCATTCATCAAATCATTATCTCCCAGATTATTGTTAAACTCAATGACCAAATACTGAGACTGCCTATAAATGTCTTCCTCAGTCGTAACCCTAACAACCCTAAACTCTGGCGGAGTTTTGAAAACGTACTCATACCTATTCTTAGTCTTCACCGGACTACCTTCTACTCTCACCCCTCTCTCCAGAATGAGTTTGTAAACCCTATTACTCCTTAGCCCCCTTAAACTAACCAAAACACTTTTTCTACTCCCCCCAAGATACTCAACCGTAAAATTCCTAACAACAGCATTCCCAGAAATTACGGAAACCTTCTCTCTTACATCCTCTATATCAGGAACAGTGTTAAAACTTATCACAAGCGATGTATTAGTTCCCCGATCTTTCTCATAAATCTCAACTACTTCAATTCCTCCCACAATAAATCTATACTCATCAAACACCCTCTTACCATTAACCTTCATACTAACAGACTCACCCTTAAGACCTCTTATAAGATTAGCATTCTTTACCTTCAAAGAGTAAGGATAAAACCTACGAGGTTCCTCTAGAAACACTATCTCAAACTTTGACGTGGAAATGTAATTCCAGCGATAGGCAATAGATGGTGAAAACTCCAAAAATACCTTATTTGAGACTTCTTTTATCATATTCTCGTACTCACCCATTGAAACTATGGGAGAAGAAAACTCCAAGATTATACTGCTAGTATCATAAGGCAATTCATCATATTGACTATATATACTATCAACACCAACAAGCACTGTTGTAAGTAAAGTGGTTCCCAAAACAACACAAGAAAACCAATAAAAACACTTTCTACTAATCATAACCAAATTCCCCCTACATACAAGGAAATTCTAACACTAAACCACACGAATTTCAATAATGAGTGATCAAAAATGATATTCCTTCCCAAGAGTGTCAAAAAGTTATACAAAGAGTAATCGGAGAGGACTATCAGAAGACAGAGATAGAAGAAATAAACATAGCAATACTCTCATCATCCCATCAAAATCACAAATATTCCTTATGCATTATACGCAACTTTTGAACATCTTCGCATATTTATTGAAAACCAACCATGCACTGTCTTATAATCATACCACCTATGAAAATAATTACACTTATGAAATCAGAAAAACTTATCCTCCTAGTCTTTATACTTATATTTGGACCTCTTCCTAAAGATGCTTTCAGTCTCAAAATCAACAAGATAAAAATTGAGGGTAACAGTCATACTAAAGAGGAGATTATACTTGCAATAGCTTCTGAATTTTTAAGTGATAAAGAGTTTTCGGAAGAGGAACTGAATGGTATCGCCAGAAGAGTTGAAGAGAGACTTAAAAACACAACTTGGTTCTACTCTTCTAGAGTCTATATAGTTCCAAGTGCTAGGGGGGAAGAGTATAGGAATGTTGTTATTGAGGTTAATGAAGGGTTTTTGCTGAGGTTTTCTGGAGGGTATGCATACGGAATGGCAGGAATGGATAACATCTGGGGAAATGGGGAGAAGATCTTTCTTTATCTGGGATATAACAGGCAAGGTATAGACTTTGAGTTAGATAACTTGTGGAGAAACTTTTTTGCAAATGG
>JBCNVF010000101.1 GCA_039630355.1 Brevinematia bacterium | reverse complement strand
TTTTGTATTTCCTGTGCTTTTCTATTCGCTATATCCTGTGCGTTTATCTCTCCTTGTATCCCTAGCTGCTGTTTTAACACCTCTAACTGACTTCTAAGCATCTGTTCTCTTTGCCTTTCACTCTGTACCCACGCTTCACTTCCTTCCACTAGGTTTTGCTGTAGAATGTCTATCACTTCCAGCTGTGCTTTTATAAGTTCTAGCTGCTTATTCCCTTCCTCCAAGTAAGAGACATATTCCTTTGCGTGTTCGGATGTGGAAGAAAATAGATTTACTATCCCGCCAAGAAGTCCTACTACTCCTGTTATTATGGTAGAGACTATAGCAATTGTGCTTCCTCCAGCGAGAGACATCTCCAGTGCTTGCCCTAGCTGACTGACGCCTTGTAGAGTTTTTTGTATCGCTTGTCCTGTTTCTCCCATTTCACTAGCAAGACTACCAAAAGCAGAGAGTAGAGAAGACATATCCGAGTTTATCTGTTTTATCCTCTTACCCCATTCTTCTGTGTTCTCTGCAGGTTGTTCTAGTAGTTTGGCTAGCTCTTCTATACCCTTCTCTAGGTCTCTATATGCGTCTATAAGCTGTATTACCTTATCTGCTTGTTCTCCTTGAGACTTTATTATCTCCATTGCATTCTGTTTCTGTATTTCCCCAAACTCCTGTCCATTTATTTTTACCTGCCTTATAAGAGATAGCTCTTGCTTATATAGCTCTAAAATTTCCCTTGATACCTGTTTCCTATCTTTATCCAAGACCACTGCCCTAGATAATGCTTGTATCTGTTTAAGTAGTATGCTATATATATCCTCCTCTTGCTTCTTTGTCTCACTTTTACCTTCAGGTTGTCCTACCCTTTTTATCTCCTTAAGTGCTTTCGTGTCTATATCTACTTTTACGGCAGGAGTTTTTATCTTTTCCTTGCCTATTTGGTTTCGTATATTTTGGTATTCTGAGTATAACTCAAATAGTTTATCTAAAGCGGATTTAGAAAGGTTATCTAATTGTATTCTTCCATTTTCCACAAGAGACTGTAAGGTTTTTAGTGTGTATTCGTTTAGATTTACAAAAGCCCTTGCGTTTGTCGTTGCATACTTCTCTAGGATAGGTTCTAGATTTGGTCTAGTTCTTATTATCCTATCTATATCACTTACTATACTCTCTAACCGTTTCTCAGGACTAAAGTTATCCTGTATAGTTTTTATCTGACTATTAACAAAATCAACTACCTTGACTATATTATCCACTACGAAATTAAATACCCCTGTTATAACATTCGCTAACTCCTTAAGACCATCCGCTATTATCCCTATAACAGGTTGTAGTTTCTCTAAAGCAGGTTGAAGTTTCTGTAGAACACCATTTGCTAAATCTAACACAGCAGAGACTACAGGATATAAGGTAATCCCAAGTTGCTCTACTAGATTATTAAACTGTGTTATAGTTTTCTGTATAACATTTATTTTCCCAACCTCTTCTGCCATTCCAGCATAGTTTTTAGCAAGATACTCTACTATCTCTGTATTACTTGCTTGTGTTTCTATAAGTTGCTTAAGCCTAGCATCATACCTTGTTAGCATCGTTTCTCCTGTAGTTAGAAGTCTAATGGTTTGTATCATCGCTGTCTCAAAATCCAGTCCAAACGCCGTCGCAACATTCATCGCAACCTTGGCAAGTTCCTTCGTCTGCTCTGTAGTAAGCCCCGCCTGAATCCCTAGTTGATACATCTTTATTATAGTTTCATCATCTATTCCTGTTATACCAGAAATCCTGCTTGCTTCTTCATTCAGTTCTTCTAGTTTTTTCTTAAGTTCCTCCCCAGCAATACCCGTGTTCTGTAAAGCAACTTCTAGCTGTTTCACCACTAGCATACTCTCTATACCTTGCTTTAGAGTTTCAATCACTGCTACCACACCCGCTAGTATCATGGAGAACTTAGTAAAAGCTCCACCTATGCCACCTATTATTCCTCCAAGACTACCGAAGGATTGTTTCCCTGTCTTTCCTGTTTTATCAATACTATCTTGTAGT
>JBCNVF010000100.1 GCA_039630355.1 Brevinematia bacterium | reverse complement strand
AATCTATTTACAAAACTTTCCGAGATTCTTGAGGCGATAAAAGTTGAGATGTATTTTCCCAAGTCCGAGATACTGGAAAGCTATATGAACCATGTTTATCTAGGAAACAATCTGTATGGGTTTAAAAAGGCCTCTAAGGTCTACTTTAATAAAGATCTTAGGGATCTAACCATCCCAGAAATGGCTTTTCTTATAAAGATCATAACTTTACCTTCGGGAGTATATTTCAAGAAGGATATTATTCAGTCGAGGGCGAGAAAACTTTTGGAGATTGCATTTAAGGAAAAGATTATAACTGAGGACGAGTATGAGGCAGGTATGTTGTATAATGTTGTGTTAGAACCTGTTAGACTTCCGTTTTCTGCTCCTCATTTTTGTTTCTTTGTTTTAGAGAAAGCCAAAAGTCTGGGTTTGGGTGAGTGTGAGGAAATTCACACCACGATTGATATTAAACTTTACTATGAAGTATTGGGTATCGTTAGAAATGTACTCAACAACCTTAGGGGACATAACATAGGTGATGCGGGGGTTTTGATTGTTGATAACAGCAATGGTGAAATACTTTGTATGGTTGGTTCGAGGGATTACTTTTCTGAGTATGGGGCTAACAACGGGGTTTTGATAAAAAGACAACCTGGCTCAACGATGAAACCTTTTACCTACGCATTAGCTATTGAAGAAGGGATAATTAGCCTTTCTTCGATTCTGCCAGATATTCCCGCATCGTTTCCGTCTAGGTATGGAAGATATATTCCTAAGAACTACAATAGGCGATATAGTGGTCCTGTAAGGGTAGCGGAGGCGCTTGGTAACTCTCTTAACATACCGGCTGTTTATGTTTTGGACAAAGTGGGATTAGGTAAGTATGTTTCTTTTCTAAAGAGTTTGGAGTTCACCTCTATTACCAAACCTCCAAGTTTCTATGGCCTTGGGCTTACACTTGGCAATGCGGATGTTAGTCTTTACGAACTAGTCAGAGCTTATACTATTTTCCCTAACAACGGAGTTTTGAAAGAATTAAAAAGCATAAGGTATGTTAAGCTAAGGGACGGTAGGAAAGTCTGGGTCAGAGAGGGAAGTGATAAGTGTATTATATCCAAGGAGACTGCGTTTTTGATAAACCATGCCCTTTCGGAGCAGAGATACAGAGTGAAATCGTTTGGGGTCAACTCTCCTATAAATTTTCCGTTCAGAATGGCGGTTAAGACTGGAACTTCCAAAGATTATAGAGATAATACCATCATTGCCTACAACAAGAGATACACGATAGGAATATGGGCTGGAAATTTCGGAGGGGAGAGTATGTTTGACCTACCATCCGCAAGGGGAGCTGGAGCTATAATGAAGCATGTAGTTCTGTATATGTATAACGCGGGTATGATAAAGAACGATGAGTTTGACAAACCTTCTAATGTTAAACTTGTGGAGGTCTGTTCTGTTTCAGGGGACAAACCAACACACTTTTGTAGTAAGAGGATTTTAGAGTACTTTGTGGAGGGGAAAGAACCTAGAAAAAGTTGTGTTTGGTGTCAAGATGGAATATTAAGAATACCACCTGAATATAAAGTGTGGGCTGTTGAGAACTTACCCAGAGGTAAGTTTTTATTGTCTGAGGATGAATTTAAAATACTCTATCCTGAGAATAATAGTGTTTTTGCCATAGATAGCACAGTTACTAGAAAGATACAAAGTATTATCCTAGAGGCTAGTGTTATGAACGACGATGTTGAGTGGTTTGCTAATGGTGAGTTTGTTGGCAGGGGAAACAGAGTCCTATTTAACCTTAAAGGCGGAGAGTTTAAAATAACTGCCAAACACAAAGGTAAGACCGATAGTGTGAGGATTGTGGTTGTAGAAAGATGAGTTACATATGGTGCCTCTAGCTCAATAACTCGTGAATAACTTTCTAGAAGGTTTTTACCTGAAAAAACCAAACTCTTGACCAAACTTCAGGAAGTACAGTGATTCAATAAATTCCAAAATTTTGAAACAAGTAAACTATATTATTAACTATCTCACAAAAAAGTTTTAGACTTTACTCTGAGGAAACAAATTATTTTGAAATTTTTAACATCAATTTCTTAGAATGATTTTCCTATGAAGTATAATGTTTTGTTTCTCTGTGTTGAGAATGCTGGAAGGAGTCAGATGGCAGAAGCTTTTGCGAGAGAGTTGGGTGGTGATATAATCAATCCTTACAGTGCAGGTTCAAGACCTGCAAATGAGATTAATCCAACTGTAGTAAAGTGCATGGAAGAAGTAGGAATCAAAATCCAGAATAGAAAACCGAAAGGGTTTGACGAGCTTGATATTAAGGTATTTGACTTCGTTGTCAACATGGGTTGTGGGGACGATTGTCCATTTTATCCATCAAGAGCATATGTCAGTTGGGACGTTCCAGATCCAAAGGGAAAGAGTGTAGAAGAAGTAAGAGTGATAAGAGAGATTATAAGGGAGAAAGTTACTGAACTTGTAAGACATCTCAGAAGTCTTGATACTTACTAGCTATTCATAGCTTTCGCAGATTTCCTGAGCACTGAGTAAAGTTTTTGTTGAGTTTTACGAAATTAGGAATATGTTAAGTGGAATTGACTCTGTATACGCTAGGATAAGAGGGATATACGAAAGAATACAGGAAATTCAAAAACTAGCTGGAAGTGTGTATTCTACCATAAGTATAGATCCTATCCAAAGGTATTACCATACTAACAATTCGGAGGTTAGTTCACGGAATACTGGTAAGACCTTTCAGGAAGTTTTGCAAGAGGTGCTGATGGAAACTAAGGACGGTAAAGAAAGCAAAATCAATGTTGTTTCAAAGCCTGAGGAAAGCTGGAAAGAGGTAATGGAAGTTAGAGAAGTTAGTGATTCTAAGGAATCAGATCTGGAGAAAAGTAAGTTTGATGAGATTATAGGTAAGGCGTCACGGGAGTTTGGTGTTCCAAAAGAGCTTATAAAGGCAGTAATAAAAGCTGAGTCTAATTTTAACCCTATAGCAATATCTCACAAGAATGCTATGGGGCTTATGCAGTTGATACCGTCTACTGCCAAAGAGATGGGGGTTGAGGATGTGTTTGATCCTTTACAGAATATAATGGGGGGGACTAAATATCTTAGGATGCTTTTGGATAGGTATAATGGGAACCTATTTTTAGCGCTTTCGGCTTATAATGCTGGTCCAGAGAGGGTTGATAGAGTTGGTGGGATTCCAGAGATTGAGGAGACTAAGACATACGTTGATAGGGTGATAAAATTCTATAAAGAGTATTCAAGTAGGTCCAAATAGCTATTGTCAGAGGTTTAAACCTACTGCTCCTCAAACTCTTTTTTGGTTTTCTCTCTCACATTCTCTTTGTAATACTTAGCTACTATGTTTCTTGTAATAGCAGTTAAGTCCTCTGTTGGGAACATTGACAGTAGTTCCCAGCCTATTTCTAAGCTTTCTTCAATAGTTCTCCTTTCGGTGAATTTTTGTCCTACAAGCTTATATTCAAAAAGGTTTCCAAATTTAAGAATTAGTTTCTCTCTTGGACCTAACTCCTCTTCACCTACAATTGAGGCAATGTTTCTTACTTCCTTAACTCTAGCATAGAGAGCATATAATTGGTTAGATACGCTTGCGTGATCTTCTCTTGTTCTACCCTCGCCTATTCCTTCCTTCATAAGTCTTGAGAGAGAAGGTAAGACATCAACAGGTGGGTATATACCTCTGTTATGAAGTTCTCTTGAAAGCACTATTTGTCCTTCCGTTATGTATCCAGTTAGGTCGGGTATGGGATGGGTGATGTCATCATTCGGCATTGATAGAATGGGGATTTGGGTGATGGAACCGTCAGCTCCTTTTACTCTTCCGGCTCTTTCATATACAGTTGCAAGATCGCTATACATGTATCCCGGAAATCCTTTTCTTGCTGGTATTTCTCCAAGAGCAGTAGCAACTTCTCTAAGGGCTTCGGCATAGTTTGTCATATCAGTGAGTATAACAACGATGTGCATATTTTTCTCAAAAGCCAAGAACTCTGCAACGGTAAGTGCAACTCTCGGCGTAATCAATCTTTCTATTGGTGGATCATTTGCGAGATTTAGGAATAGAACTGTGTTATCTATCGCTCCTGTTTCTTCAAACACCTTTTTGAAGAAGTAAGCGTCGTCGTACTTCACACCCATTGCTGCGAATACAACTGCAAAATTTTCTTTGGTAGCTCCTTTTATCTTAACTTGAGAGGCTATCTGTGCAGCTAGTTCGTTGTGTGGTAATCCTGCTGCAGAGAATATTGGTAACTTCTGACCCCTAACAAGTGAATTCATAAGATCTATTGCTGAGATTCCAGTTTCTGCAAAGTCTCTGGGATACTCTCTCATAAATGGGTTTATTGGAAGCCCATTTACGTCCCTTATATCCTCAAAGTCCGTCTCAACGAAATCATCTATAGGCCTACCAGCACCGTCAAATATTCTTCCTAGCATTCTTTTGGAAACTCCTATCCTAAGAGGAGTAGCCTTAAATCTTACTTTTACCTTCTCCTTGTTTATACCGAATGTGCCTTCAAACACCTGAAGAGTTATCGCTTTTTCACCAGACTTTAGAACTTTAGCGTGTCTTGTTTCTCCATTCTCAAGCTCAATCTCAGCAATCTCATCATACCCAACATCAGGAACGTTCTCAAGTATCATTAGAGGTCCTCTCATTTCTCTTGCACCCTCAATGACCTTCTCCGGCACAAAGAGATCCATATATTACCTCCTTACAGGATGTTATAGGAAAAACTCTCTTTATGTCAAACTTCTATAAGGTAAACTTTTCGCGTAGCTTCGCGGTTACTTTGACTAAAACTTTATAGAGAAGGAGAGGAAGCGAAAATCCGTATCGTAGTAAAAAACAATTTCGTCCAGTAGTACTTCTCTGATTCCAAGGTAGTAAAACGGGTATCCAACTAGCAACCCCCAATCTGGTTTTCTGTTTGGTATGAAGAGTATAGGCATTCCGCCAAACCATCCCACTCCGAGAAATATTGTCTTTACAATATCAATACTTGCTTTTAGGTCCAAGGTAAAGTACGGCATGAAGATACCGTAATACTCAAATACAAACCAATTTGTGATTGTGGAAGTAACATCCTTGTGGTGCTTTACAAAGTGTGAAGTATTTTCAAAACCAAGACTTAAGTTTAGAGATGGAGATATTAGCCACTTAATTTCGTATAGGTTTATATATCCGTATGTTCTAAATCTAAGGAAACTATACCTTTCATCGGGGAATGAAACTAAAAACTGAATGTTGCCGGAGAAAAGTTTTGTAAGCTTTATACCGTCAGAAACCTCAAATATCACAATATCTTCTTGGAGGAAAGGATTACCTTCTTTAACTAGCATTCCTATACCTAGAGAAAAGTGATCACTGACCTCAGGACTAAAGGCGAGGGCTTTTGTTGCAAAAAGTAATGCAACTAGGAATAACAACCGTTCCATAGTTAAATTATAAACAAACTAGCCTTCTTTAGCACATTAAGTTTCTTGCTAACAACAAATTCCAATTAACAATTAGGGTACGGTCTTTCTTTTATTTCTCTCGCAGTTTCTGCAAGGCTTAAGTAAAGTTGCTTTCTCAATAAAAGCTGGAAGCCTAATGTGAAGTAAAACTGTGGAAATTGGAGTTTATTGAAGATGCTTACTTCAGTTGGAATGGTTGCTGGAGCAACTTTTATAATTAGATAGTGTTTTGCTACCGGGGGTAAGGGATGAAGGTGTTAATTGCTAACAGAGGTGAAATTGCAGTTAGGGTAATAAGAACTTGTAAGGAACTGGGGTTTAAAACGGTTGCTGTCTACTCTGAAGCGGATAAGGATTCACTTCACAGAAAGTTAGCGGATGAGGATATATGCATAGGTGGCCCTTATAGTAAGGATTCTTACCTTAATATTCCTAATTTAATAAGTGCTGCAATAGTTAAGGGAGCGAAGGCAATTCATCCAGGTTACGGCTTTTTATCAGAAAATGCTAAGTTTTCGGAGATATGTAAGAACCATGGCTTGACATTTTTAGGACCTTCTCCCGAAGTTATAACTTTGATGGGTGACAAGTCAACTGCAAAAAATACGATGAAGAAATTCAATGTTCCAACAGTTCCGGGAAGTGAGGGAGTTATAACTAGTGTAGATGAAGCACTAGAGGTTGCTAGAAGTATAGGATTTCCTGTGATTATAAAGGCTACTGCGGGTGGTGGTGGTAAGGGAATGAGAATATGCTATTCGGCCGATGATCTTAAAAAGTTGCTACCTTTGACTCAATCTGAAGCACAAGCTGCGTTTGGTAACCCCGGAGTTTACATAGAAAAGTATATCCAGAATCCAAAACATATAGAAATACAGTTTATAGGGGATAAATATGGCAATGCTGTTACTTTTGGTGAGAGAGATTGTTCAATTCAGAGGAAACACCAAAAGCTTATAGAAGAGGCACCAGGTCCAACTATAACTTCAGACCAGAGAGAGAGAATATCAAGCATTGTAAGGCATGCAGTAAGTTCCATAGGTTATGTTGGTGCAGGAACAATGGAATTCATTATGGATCAAGAGGGAAACTTTTACTTTATGGAAGTGAACACAAGGATTCAAGTTGAACATCCAGTTACGGAGGAGGTTACAGGTTTTGACCTCATAAGGGAACAGATATTAGTATGTTTGGGAGAAAAACTTTCGGTCAAGCAAGAAGAGATAAAGCTCAATGGTCATTCAATTGAGTTCAGAATCAATGCAGAAGATCCATTCAACGACTTCAGACCATCTCCCGGTAAAATAAAAGTATTGCACCTTCCTGGTGGATATGGTGTGAGAGTTGATACTCATATATACCAAGGATACGAAATACCAATGTATTACGATTCAATGGTAGCAAAGCTTATAGTATGGGGTAGAACAAGAAATGAAGCAATAGTCCGCTCCAAGAGGGCTCTCAGTGAGTTTACGATTGAAGGAATTCCAACTACTATACCATTCCACATAAAAGTATTAGAACACCCTGTATTTTTAAACGGAACCCATACTACTAAGTTCCTAGAAGACTTCTCAATAGTGTAGTATGAGACAAAGTCATAGACACATACTTCTAGAATTCGTTGAGAAGAATTTTTGGGGAATTTTATACTCTGCTGTTGCAATACTTTCTCTAGCTCTTATACTTCTGCTAGGGGTAGGAACATTTCTGCTTATCGTTTTGGTAGGAACAGTTGCCTTTCTCCTTGGAAACTCTAAAGACAAGAACATCTCTCCTGTTGAGAATATTAGAAACTTCATAAACAAATTAAACGAGAGAATAAAAAACTTGAAATCATGAAATTACTTATTATTGATACTTCTTACCCTGAGATATTCTCTTTGGGAATATACGTAGAACCTTCCTTATACTCCGTTGTGAAGGGACCTCCTAACGACTTTTCTTCGTTGTGGAAGGAACTAGAAAACTTATTCAGGGTCTCAGGTATAGGGAGAAGAGAAATAGAAGCTGTTTCAGTAGCAGTAGGTCCTGGTCCTTTTACCTCGCTAAGAAGTGGAGTGTCAATAGGAAAAACTGTGTCACAGATCTTAGGCATAAAGATAGTTGCTTTTTCTTCAGTTGAGGTGATTGAAGAATCTTTTTCTGAAATAAAACCCGTAATCTTATTTGATGGAGGAGCGGGAAAACTCCTAGTCAAAAGACATAACTCTGATTCACTAGAAATTGTAAAACCTCAGGAGTTTAAAGTTGTAGAGAGTGACGTTATCGTTTCTGTTGGTTGTGCTAAAATAGTTCAGCAAATGGGCATAAAGAGTATAAATCTAGACTATTTACCCCCACAGATGATCCTCAAGTTGGTTGTTAGTAAAATTGCTAAAGGTGAGTTTAGACATTTTAGTGAGGTTTTACCTATTTATCACAAGCAGTATGGTAACCTTACGTAAAGGATTTTGACAATGTTGATAATATCCCTCTGGTATTTGGGTTTAGAGTTATTACTATGTTGAATTCCAAATTACATGGCTTTTTCTAGTATGCCTATTAAGTCTTCTAAGGTTAGCTTTGAGGGATTTTCCTTTAAGGATGTTTTTGAAGCAATAAGTGGTAGATCTGACTCTGTAATTCCGTAGTCTTTTAAGTTCTTCAGCTTAGCTTTGTGGTGTAAGTTTTCTAAAACTTCCTTGAGTTTAGATAGTCCATTCTCAATACCTTCTTCTTTACCATCGTAAAGTAGGTCACCTATTTTTGCATACTTCCTTAGAAAGAAAGTGTTTTCTTCTCTTTTTAGGGTTTCAATATTCTTTAAAGTTGAGTGGTAGATAAGTTTTCCACAAATTACTCCGTGTGGGATACTATACAGCCCGCCTATTACTGATGCAAATCCGTGGACAACTCCTAAGCCAGCGTTTGCTAAGCAGATTCCTGAAAAGTAAGCACTCAAAGCAACATTTGAGAAATCTTCGTAACTTGGTCCTTCGTTGAATAACACTTTTCCAAAAGAGGTTCTCAATATACTGAATGCTTTTTCACATAGAGCATCTGAGTAAGGGTTTGAATTTGTAGATGTGTAGGCTTCTATAAGCTGTGTTAGAGCATCTAGTCCTGAAGGAATTCTTACGTTAACCGGTGTGGTGTAACCAAGAGTTGGGTCAATAAGAGCAACATCAGGTATGAAATTATCATGCCTTAGTGATTTTTTGAACTTTCCGTATTTTGAGATTACTGCATTTTTAGTTGCTTCACTACCTGTTCCAAATGTTGTGGGAACGGCGATAAACGGCTTTTTGGCACCACTTGGTTTCTTGCTACCAACTCCTTCAAGATACTCCTCAACGCTACCTTCTTCTACAAGCATTGTAGCAACAGCTTTACCAGTGTCAATAGCACTACCTCCGCCTATGCTTACCACTACATCAACCTCGTTCTCTTTGTGTCTTATAACTATACTGTCCACCATCTCTACTGTTGGTTCTCCTGATACGAACTCTAGTCTAATATCCAATTCCTTGTTAAGTTTTTCAAGTAGGTTCTTCCATTCTTGGGAGTTGGAGAATGTTTTTGAAACTACAAAAAGCACTTTTTTTCCAAACTCCTTAACAACACTAGAAAGTAGGTTGATAACCCCTTTTCCGAAAACTAACTTTCTGTTAAAAGAGAGGGAGAAGTTTTCTATTTCGTTTTCCATAAAGAGATGTCTTTAGGTTCTATAACGTTAAACGAGACTCCCTGTCGGGGTTTAGCCATGAAAGGCTCTACAGTCTCTCTCCACTTTTTATAGTGGGGTGTTTCCTTATGAAGTTTTGCTGATTCCTCAGAATCGTAAACCTCGTAAAGTATGAAATAGTTAGGATCATCTTTACTTTGAAGGAAATCGAATCTTAGATTTCCAGGCTCTTGTATCGAGTTTTTATGATTCTCAATGGTTGCTTCTATAAAAGCATCCCTATACTCTGGCTTAACCCAAACATTTACAATTGTAACGTTCATATATATCCTCTCTATCCTGATATCTTCCTTTGAAGATTAGCTAAGACTTGGAATTACTTTTTATACTTCTCATCAGAAACTGTTAGCTTCCATCTACCCTTTTTTCTTCTCCTTTTCAAAACCTTCAGTCCGCCCTTAGTGGATGTTCTTGCTAGAAATCCATGAGTTCTATACCTTTTTACGTTGGAAGGTTGATAGGTTCTCTTTGGCATACAACCTCCCTAGGTAGTTAAGCAGCTTCTCTAGAAAATCTCTCAAATACTGCATCGCTAGCATCTAGGTTGGAAGAAACATTCTGAACATCGTCGTTATTTTCTAACTCTTCAAGTAACTTTAAGACTTTGATTGCAGTCTCATCGTCAAGGGTTGCAGTAGTTTTGGGTATCATTGATATCTCAGAAACTTTTATCTCTATTCCTTTAGTTCTTAGGGCATTTAGGACGTCTGAGAATGATTCTACTGATGTGTAGATGCTAATGACGTCACCTTCTTTTTTAACATCGTCAGCTCCGGCTTCTATTGCAATTTCTAGCATTTCGTCTTCCGAGTATTTGTTTGCATCAACAGAAATGTAGCCTTTTTTCTCAAAAATCCATGCAACACTTCCACTTGTGCCTAAACTTCCCCCGAACTTAGAGAAAATCTTTCTTATCTCTGCTGCAGTGCGGTTTTTATTGTCAGTTAGAACATTAACAAGTATTGCAACACCTCCCGGACCATAACCTTCGTAGACTACCTCCTCGTAGGTAGCTCCTTCCAGTTCTCCGGTTCCTCTCTTTATGGCTCTTTCTATGTTTTCTGTTGGCATGTTTGCTTCTCTGGCTCTCTCAATTGCTACTCTAAGTCTAACATTGTTCTCTGGGTTACCTCCACCCATTTTTGCTGCTACAGTTATTTCTTTAGCCAGCTTTGAGAAAAGCTGACCTCTTTTTGCATCTTGAGCACTCTTTCTATGTTTAATATTTGCCCATTTTGAATGCCCTGACATAATAGCCCCCACCCTACAAGATGTAGAAGATTATAAATAAACCGAATTTGTTGATACAAGCTTATGTAAGTGTTCAAGAAGTTACTGGAAGGCCTAAAAATTAGGTAGAAGGAAGAATAAGATAAGGGGGATTGTGATTGACGAGACAGGAGTGGGGTATAATACACCCATCACTATCAGGGTGATGAGAGATGAAGATCGGGAAAGTTCAGAGAGCACATCAAGGTTGTTGTGATGGAGGGGGTTAATAGAAGAGTGAAGGCTAGAGTTCTGGGATATTCCACTGCGGGTGTATTTTTTGATTAAGCTTCAAACCGGTAAACTCTATCTAAATAATTCTTGCTAGTGGTTCTTCAGTAGTCTATAGTCCTACTTTGAAGGTAAAAGGACCTACAAGTTGCTTTTTCTTAGAGAAGCTTTCAAACAGGAAATACATATCTACTATACTCTCCGTTTCAGCTCGTCCAATATACACAATCACCTCACCGTTGTAGTCCAAAATCACTGGCTTCTGGTAATACTCTGTCTCATTGTTTATCCTATATATAGCTCTTGCCTTCGTAAAGTCTAAGAATTCCTTAACATTATCTATCAGCACTTTCACCGAAACATATGATGCCTTGGTAGGAGATTTGGGTTTTACTACAAAGGCGCTTATATCAAGTATCTTATCTTTTGCAGATTCCTTAATGCTTTCAAACTCCGACACAGATAAAGTCTGGGCGTTGTTTTTGAATGTTTCCGCACTTGCAATTATTCCTCCCTTTATTGCTTCTAAGAGAGAGATGTATATATCTTTAAGATAAAATTTAGACTTGTTGATCTGCTGTTTAACAATGTTCACTCCTAATTCTGATCCCATCCATAACCAACCGGAATCTCTTGCTATTATCAAGTGTTTCCATGCATTATCGTATAAGTAGGTAGGAAAGGAAGTATCTACACCCAACTCTTCGGCTTTTTTAAAATTATCGCTAACCTTTATTATATCCTTAGCGGTATCGTTACACAAGTCCCACATTTCTCTTTTGATTTTAGTATCAAACCACAGCCTAAAGGAAGTCTTTTTCTCCTCAGGATCAAAATACCAACCTCCGCTTATTTTCTCAGCAAGTAGATCCTTAACAGGAATAGTTTCCTTAAATATGTCCACTCCTCTGACTATCCTGATCCAGGGTATCTTCTCTAACCTATCAAAGAGCTTGCTTATAAATACTCCGTCACCTATGGATTCACCGTTGTCAGCAACAGCTAGAACCATGGTGCCATCTTTGTTTTTTTCGTTAAGCTGGATCACATATTGGATAAATTCATCTATAGCTCTATCGGTTTTCTTATACAATATCCTTGACGCTCTAGTATCAACTATTATTGTGTTTATTGCTAGAGCTCTAGAAGTCAAACGATAAGGAATATGATAGTTCAGACCCCATCCTGCAAATCCTACGTCTACCGCTAGATCAGATATGGGAATCCATGTAGCACCGGTCTGCAGTATAGGGAAGATGATTTTCTCCTCAAACGCCATTTCTGGAAGCCAAACACCTTTTATCTCACTTACACCAAGATAGTTTTCTTTAAAGTCTTTGTCTAGAAGCAAAGCTCTATAAACCTCTGCCTCATCAAGAAATGGAAGTAAGGAATAAGAGAAAGAAGTTATCATTAGCTCAACATTAGTTCGTGAGAAAAGTTTTTTGAACTCTTCTAGTTGCTTTGGATAGTAATAGGCAAGTTGATAGAGTAAGCTACCAGTAATACTTATGCTCACGGGAGTATTTCTTTGAGAGTAAAGCTTGATTATTGAGGAATATACTGGCAAAAAGCTAGATAGATTCTGCTTTACCAGCTTCGGATCTCCGTAGAATGGCTGATGTAAGGTCCATATAAATACAATCCTGAGTTTTTTATCAAAGTTAGGTATGGCTATCTCTCCTATCTTTATAGCTTTCTTCACAGAGAACAGCTTTTTACCATCGGCGCTATGAACATCAGCAACTACGTGGTAGTATCCTCCCTTTACATTTGGTAGATCAATGTTTACAACTTTATTGTCAACCACCCCAGGCACCGTATTAAGTAGATTTGTAGTAGTAAGTTTTGTTATCTCTCTGCCGACCGTATCTTCAAGTCTGAAAACTACAAATATCTTATCTGCTTTAACCAGAGCATCACTTTTGTATGCTGTTGCATACACAGGTAACTTTATATTTGCGTTTGGAGAGGAAGTTTTTGGCAAAGCAAATCCTATGACTACTCCAGAATCTCTATCTGCATAACTAACATCTGGGATTTTCGGTAATATAGCCCATTCTATAGTGTATGTTACTTTCTCTCCAGGTTTTAGAGAAACCTCTTTGAAGAGTATATCAAATGTAGGTAATTTGACGTCATGCCAGCTCCAGAATTTACTTACTCTTCCCTTATCTACAACTATAAGTAAGGAATTTGATGCTTCTGGTGAGACAAAAGCGAAATAATTACCTTCGGTAAGTATGTCTCCTCTACCACCAGAACCCGGTTCAAATCTGAGTTCATTAGCCTCCCCTTGTATATCAAGATTTATAGTTTTATTAATATTTGTTGGATTTCCAAGAATTGGTCTAGTCTGATGCCAGTAAGTAAACTTCTTGTCTTGACCACTTACATTCTCAACAGTAATATTTGCTTTTATGACAGGATCTATACTATCAGCATACAGAAGTTTGGTTACTTTCAAACCTCTTGCTTTGTCTGACTCCTGGCCAATAGTGTATGACATTTTTACAAAAGCAATCTTTTTATCTGCCGATACACCCCACTCCTCAAGCGTATATTTTCTTTCCGCAGTCCCAGGCCATATAAAGTCAAGCACATCATAAAATGCTCCTCCCATCTTTGGATCCGTTTCGTTAAAGGTTTCAACAATCTCAGCTCCTGTATTCAGATCAACTACCGACATTACTCTACCACCCATATTCGGAGAAACAGTAAACTTCAAACTAGGAGTCTTGATCACAATATCACCATTCTGGAGTAATTGTGCTTCCAATCCTAACTGCTCTATCTTTCTCACATTTCCACCACAACCAAAAAGCAAAGATACGGTAACTCCTACTAAGATTAGCGAAGCAAAAATTAATTTATACTTCATAATACCCTCCCTCAATAAACAAAAACATAAACTAACAAACTACTAACTTTTTAACCGAGAATTATTGTAAATCTAGAAGAAACTTTTTTCAAGCTTTCAGACAATACCCCAATAAAGTCTAATTTCTAAAATGCTACCCTACACTTAACCTCTAACCCTTATTAGGAGAACAACTTCATATAGTCCCAGTAGAAAACGCAAGAAAATATACCTATTCAAACTCCATCAGTTTCAACTTCAATATACTCAACTACTATTCCCTCCTCTGCCCCCAGAGTAACATTATCACTTCCACACTTCTCACATATATATATATGAGAGTCTACGTAGAATTTATTGCCACACTCAGAGCAGATAATAGGAATCTGAACGAATTCTATTTCTAAATTCATACTCTCAGCAATGGTGTTGTGGGCGTAGTTTTTTATGTGGAACTTAAAAGAATCTATATCTATGTTTTCAGTATCTGCAACTCTTATTTTTGCCATCACTACTTTTGAAGCTCCATTTTTCTTTGCTTCATTTAGAATCAGCTCTAAGGTATCTTTAGCTAAAAGTGATTCATGCATATATTCCCTCCTAGCATATTCTGGGTAACTGTTCACCACTCATCATATCAAGCAACCTATAACTGCCGATCAACGACTTCATCACAACCTTGCCCTTATTGTCCTCAGTTATCTTCCCTATGATATCTGCTTGGGTTCCTGTAGCGTTGGAGATTATGTTGACAGTTTTCTCTGCAAACTTCTCTGGAACTATAGCAATGAACCTTCCTTCGTTAGCGACGTAAAGAGGATCCAACCCCAAAAGTTCGCATATTCCCTTAACTTCATCAATTATAGGTATCTTCTCTTCTTCTATGAATATTCCGAGGCCACTAGCCTTAGCAATCTCGTTTAGAGCGCTAGCAACTCCACCTCTTGTTAGATCCCTTAGACAATGTATTTCTACTTTTTCTTTTAACAATCTCTCAACTGTAGTCCAAAGTTCACAGCAATCACTCTCTATTGAAGACTCAAGTTCAATTCCTTCCCTAAGTGCCATGACACTAGCACCATGCCTTCCAATGTCTCCACTTATTACTATTGCATCCCCAGCTTTAACATTCTGAGGTAAAATTTCTGTATCATGCTCTATGACCCCTATACCTGAGGTATTAATGTATATCCCATCCCCTTTACCTTTGTTTACAACCTTGGTATCCCCCGTGACTATCTTCACACCAACTCCATCTGCTACTTCCTTAGCCGATAGTAAAACTTTATTCAGTTTGTCCATCTCAAATCCTTCTTCAATAATTAGACTTAGGGAAATAAACAACGGTCTGGCACCACACATTGCCAGATCATTTATGGTTCCGGTAATGGACAGTTTTCCAATATCTCCACCTGGGAAAAAGATGGGAGTTATCACATAGGAATCTGTTGAGAAAGCTATTTTAGAGGAAGGTAGTTCTATAATAGCCCCGTCATGAAGCTTGTCAAGATATTCATTTGAGAAAAGAGGTAGGAATACCTTTTCTATGAGGCTACTAGTGAGTCTTCCTCCACTACCATGTCCAAGCCTTATTCTTTCAGTAGATGGTATAGGAGTAGGGCATTCAAAAGCCATTAGCTCACCTCCTAGTTTTTGTTCAATCTATAGCTGTAGTATATAGCGCACGCTCCTTCGGAAGAAACCATAGGTGCTCCAAGAGGGTGCTCGGGAGTGCATAATGTGCCAAATGCTCTACATTCATTTGGCTTCTTGACTCCCTGCAAGATCAAGCCTCCTATACACTCCTCAGCTTCTCTAGCTACCACATAATCTAAGAAAAACTTCTTTTCAGCATCGTACTCTCTGTACTTTTCCCTAATCCCCAGACCGCTTCTAGGTATGACTCCTATTCCTCTCCAAACCCTATCAACAACCTCAAAAATCTCTCTGATAATCTCCTGTGCCCTTACATTGCCTTCTCTCCTTACCGATCTAGCATACTGATTCTCAACCTCATATCTACCTTCCTCTA
>JBCNVF010000099.1 GCA_039630355.1 Brevinematia bacterium | reverse complement strand
TAGCACTATAACTAACAATCTACCAGCAGGTGGTCTTAGGATAATAGGAACTGCAAGTGATTCGCTAAGTGGTGTTAAACAAGTTTATGTATCAGTAGATGGAGGGCCATTCCAACCTGCACAAGGAACTAATAACTGGACTAATCAGGTTTATAGGGTAAGAGAAACTAATATACAGATAAAAGCTTACGCAGTTGATAATGCTGGTAACACCAGTAGCACTTACTCCATATCTGTTAATGTTGATAGAACTTATCTAGGTAATGGTGAATACAACTTCTGGGCTTCTTTGATAAAGGATGTTTACGTAAAAAGTAGTTCAGGAGGAGGATTAGTAGTTGATATCGTCATATCAAACGCTGCCAATGATGACCATAACCTTTATGTGCTTGTTGATGTGACTAATATGACAACTGGGCATCAACCACCACCTACAGGCTGGTGTGGAGATTGGTATACAGGATGGGGGGATTTCTGGTTTACAAATACTGCTGGCATAAATGCTGACTTTGTTGTGTGGGGATGGATTGATAATCCTTTCCCAAGAACCTTGCAACAAACAAATGCACGTAAGATAGTCTCTGGTGTTACAAATTCAGTATCTGTTTCTCATACTATGACATACATAAGCGGAGCTGATCATATTTATTCGTTCACGATACCTTACGCTTCTATAGGTTCTGGAGCATCTAGTGGTCAGGTTGTAAATATATACGTGTTTTATGGTTTGAGTGGAGGTACACCTGGTAATCAAGGTATGAGATCAATATTCCCTGCTGGTGTGTCAGTTACGGCTAGTGGTGGTTGGGGACATTACATTGTCAATGTTACTAACAAATCAATAGACTATGTCTTAAACCCATAGTATAGTAACCGGACTGATCAATATATATTCACTGAAGTGGTATTTACCCAGTTTTAGCAAGAACTGCAAGAGAAGTAGAAAGGAGACTATTCTTGGTTGTGAATTTTGGATTTATTGGAGTTTTTCGGGTAAATTGAGATAGACCTATCTGAACTTATAGAATATATTTATATGAGCTTGCTGGGAAGGTTTTTTTCTTTTTTTAAGAGAATCTCCATAGGTGTGGTTAAGGGTGTAAACAGGTTTTTGCTTGGCATGATGGGTGTTTCTTCTGAGACAGATCTCATTTCAAATGAGGTAAAAAAATCTCTAGTTCTTTTGTTTGTATCGTTTGTAGTGTTTTTCGTTTTCTTTGTGTTTGTGTCTGCATTGTTATTGTTGCCTTCACCTACAGTGGTAGTTCCTAATGTTGTTGGTGATGATATTCTGGATGCTTTGGCAAAGCTGGGGAGTGCGAATCTTGTTCCTAGTGTTGAATTTGTTATTTCGGAGGAGAATCCGAGAGGTTATGTGGTACGGCAGATTCCCTCCCACGGAAACATTGTTAGGGAAGGGAAGACTGTAAAGCTTTTTGTGAGTATAGGAAGCGGTGAGTTTGTGTTACCGGATTTTGGGGGAAGACCTTTTGAGGAAGTTAGGGAGTTTTTGTCGTCAAAAGGGGTAAATGTATCAATAGAGTATGTTCCATCGGGGTATGATGTAGGACTAGTTGTCAGAACATTTCCTTCTGCTGGGGTGAAGGTAAAGCCTGGAACTCCGATTGTAGTGTATGTAAGTAGTGGAGCTGAAGGCAATATACCGATGCCAAATATGGTAGGCTTTACCTATGAGAATGCAATGCTGTTTCTGGATTCAAAGAATATAAAATTTAAGATAACCTCGGTTCCTACTAGTGAGCCGGCAAATGATGGGATTGTGCTGGATCATCTTCCCAGAGAAGGCGAGATAATAACGGAGAATGTGGTTCCAGAGATAATGATTGGTGTTTTCGGAGATGAGACAGTAGCGAAAAACACTAGGTTCATCCTTTACAAAACGAGCCTTTCGTCATTTTCAAAAGAGGGGGTTAACTCATATTACATAGACATTGAAGTAAAGGATCTTACAGGAGTGAGAACTATAAAAAAAGTTGTTAACAAACTTTCTCTCCTAACTCTTCCCTTGAAGGTAAGAGGAGTGCTCAACATAAAGATTTACATAAATAGCGAACTTGTTAAGGAAGAGACGCTATGAGAAATGTTAAAATAGCTCCTTCAATATTTGCGTCAAACTTTCTGAATCTAAAGGAGGAATTGGAGAATCTTGAAAAATTGGGAGTTGATTACCTCCATTATGATATAATGGATAACCACTTTGTGCCGAATATCAGTTTTGGACCACTTATAACAAAGCAGATATCGGAGGCTACGAAAATTCCAGGTGATGTTCATCTGATGATTGACCTATCGGAGGAGAAAATAAAACCGTTTTTTTTGAGAAACATAGAGTTCATAACTTTACATTTAGAGGCACCTGGATTCTCAAGAGATCTACTAAAGTTTATAAAAGAAAATGGGAAAAAGCCCGGAATCTCAGTAAAGCCTTCTACTCCTCCTGAAGAGATAGAACAGTTTCTAGATCTAGTGGAACTTGTTCTGGTTATGACGGTGGAGCCAGGGTTTTCAGGACAAACTCTTATCTCAGAGACAATAGATAAGATAGGTAAGGTAAGAGAAATTCTTGAGAAGAATTCAAAAGACAAGGATATATACCTTGAAACTGACGGGGGGATAAGTCTTAGTAATATCAGACAGGTTGTAGAGAAGGGAGCTAATCTTATAGTGATGGGGAGTTTTTTCTTTAGAGACAACAACGGAAAGAAAGTAGTTGATTTTTTGAATACACTCTAAATCGCTGAGTAGGCTCTTTCTAGCTCCAAAGGTTTCTAAGTTGATGGAAGTTGTCCGGATAGTTTTTATCTAAGTAAAACAAAGCCTCTTGTTCTGTTGTATTCGTTTATAAATTCAACTATTCCTTCAGATAGTCTTCGGGAAATTTCTCTTATATGGTTTTCGGAAGTTATGAGTTTTGCATCTTCCGGATTAGAGATATATCCAACTTCAATGAGCACGGAAGGTATAGGAATGTATTTTATCACGTAGAAAGGACCTCCTTTGATGGGAGGTGAGGGTAGAAAAGCTTTTGAAAGTTTTTCTGAGAGTATTTTGCTCTCTTCCATAAGAGCGATACTTCTTATCTTACCTATGATCTTCTCCAGCTCACTGACTTTTTTTATCTCCTCTTTGGGTATGAAGGAGTTTTCAAAAGCGAGAACTTCCCTAGTATCATCGTCAACTGCTTGATCACTGATAAAGTAAATTTCCATTCCTTTCTTGACTTTTACAGGAGAAGCATTTTGGTGAATGCTTATAAAAACCCCATATCCTTTTGTTGTCTTGATAAAATCGTTAGCAATCTTTGCCCTTTGTTCAAGTGAAAGGTATACATCGTAGGTTCTTGTTAGTATAACATCTACTCCTATATGAGAGAGTCTCTTTGAGAGTTCTGAAGATAGTGCTTTTGCATAGGTAAGATTTAAGTCTTTTTCCTTTATTCCGTTATGTATGGCTCCGGGATCTTTACCACCGTGACCAGCATCTATTATGACAAACTTGATGGGTACAAAGTCTGTAGCTCCAGCATCCAAGTTTGTTACAAAAGTAGTTGATGCATTATCTAAAACTTGGGTATTTTTCGCAGAACCTGTTTTGGATTCTTCCTTTGGGAACTCTGAAGGTACTGGTAGAGTTGAAGAGATTGTCACAACGTTTAGAACTTTACACTCTAGCTTTAGAAATGACACAATGCTATCTACAACCGATAGGGGAAGGTAGTAGTTGTAGTTTGTTTTTATAAGTCCACCTACGATCGGAAACACAAAATTGGAATTGACAATAAAAAATTCTCTGTTCTCAAAAAACTCAAGGGTGTTTGTACCGAATCTTATTGTTATTTTTGCTTTGTAGGGATCATACGAAAGGTTTCCTCTAAGAGACTCAGAGAATGAAAATATCTCAATTAGATTGTTGGTCAGGTGAAAAGTTGTGATAGTGCTTGCCCAGCTTACAGTAGTGGTTATAATGACTAGTAAGGCTAGGATACTTCTTACTTTCATATTTACGAAATTTTAAATGTCAAAAAAGTCTAATAGAAAGTTGTTATTTTGTTTTCTTCACAGTTTCTGTTGGAACTGAAAGTGAATACTCTTTAATGGACCTACAATAGGCTTTGTATGCAGTTTGATAGGGTTCAAGGTTTAAATTCATACTAAATTTATGAATTTTGAAATTCTGAATATGACTCTTTCTGCAAAAAGTATTGATGAGTGTAAGAGAGTTCAGCTTCTCGTTAGAGATCTAGTTGAGGAAAGGAGAGTAGATTTTTCAATGGTGAAGACGGTTGCGGGGGTTGATGTTAGCTACAAGGGGGATTACGGGATTGGGGTAATGGTAGTTGTTGAAGTGGATACTTGGAGGGTTTTGGAAAAAGTTGTAAGCAAGAGTAAAGTTAGTTTTCCTTACATACCGGGTTTTCTTGCGTTTAGGGAAATACCCATAGTGATTGATGCGTTTAATTTATCCGAGGTTTCTCCAGATGTGGTTGTAGTTGATGGTCAGGGAGTAGCACATCCTAGAAAGGCTGGAATTGCGACACATCTTGGAACAATTCTCCAAAAACCAACAATAGGGTGTGCGAAGTCTATATTATATGGCGAATATACCGAGATTCCTAACATTAGGTGGTGTACTGGAGATATCCTAGATCCTTTGACAAAGGAGGTTATAGGAAAGGTAGTTAGGACCAAACTTTCATCTAAGCCTGTATTTGTTTCAGTTGGTAATTATATAACTCTGGATCAGTCTGTTGAATTTGTTAAGAAACTTGCAGAAGCTGGGAATAGCAGGTTACCTTTAGTTACATTTATTGCGGATAAGATATCAAAGCAGGAAAGAAAGCAACTTTAGTTTCCTAGTATTATTCCTACCTTTCCGTCAAAGAATATGTTGTGGTTTTCACTAGTTGTGAGAATTTTTTCTACTACAGAGTCGTCAAGCACTATATCTGTGAGATTTTCTCCTTCTATTTTCAAGGGTGTGGTATATATAATATTGTTTCCGAATATTCCGCTATCAATAGCATCTTTTAGTGATCTGAAAAAGTGGATGTAGTTGCTTTTACCCCTATAATCTGCGTAGCTGTAGACCAGTTTACCAGATTTAGAAAGTATCTTAACAGAAAGAGAGATATTGAATTTTTGGTTTTTCGTGGATATCAGTAATCCGGTATATTCCTTAGGTTCGGCTTGATTTATAAACTCTCTATAGTCTCTAGGGATAGATGGTAGTCTGAGAATGTTAAAGATGCCATTTTGACCATATATTCCTACAGTGTATCTTGCTAGGACCTTGCCACCAAAGTATCTAAAGTCTTTTACTTCATTTGCTTCAAGAAGTGAGACAAGTGCTTTTCTCTTTTCGGGGAAAAGTAGAAACAAGTCTTCAACTTTTCTATTTTCGTCAAATGGAATGCTTTTGATTAGAAATAACAGTTCTGAGATTATTTTTTTCTTGACTAGATATTTGGTATCGAGTATTTTCCTATGAAAGTCCTCACCTATGAGGAATTCGCTGTGTCCCGAAAACTCTGAGACTATCATACCTTTTGTCCAGTTTATGTAAGTATTTGATGATATGAAAGTTAAAACATCACAAAAAGCGGAATATGTAAACATTATTAGTAGAAGTGAAATAAGAAATGAATGCTTTAGGTTTTTCATCTATAGAATAGTCGGAATATGAGAGAGAAAGATGAGCGGGAAACGGGACTCGAACCCGCGACCCTCGGCTTGGAAGGCCGATGCTCTACCAACTGAGCTATTCCCGCACGGTACTTAGGCAAAATAATTATGTTCATTAAAGTCAGAATTTTGCAAATTTGTGAAAATTCTAAGTTTGTGATTGGAATTTGTCCATTCGTAGTTTCTTAGGTAAAGAGTGGAAGATAGTTTCTGTTTCAGAAAGGGAAGACTAGAAACTCAAAAGTTCTTATTGAAAGGTAGTATACCATTTTAACTGCTATTGGTATCACAACTGAGCCAACAATTATGTAAATAGGCATAAGTTTTGTGCTTTTGTTCATTCTCCATTTCCAGCCAAGTGTTATAGCAAACATCATCGTTACAAACGAGATAACAGGAATGAATATTTTTTCATACATTATGAAGTTTAAGAACGAGGTTTTTAGGTCAAACACAAAGAAAGAGTCTTTTACTTTGTTAAACTCCCATATACTGAAAAAGTAGTTTCTGTCAACAAAGAATATCAAAACTTTCTCTAAGTTTCCATTCAGATCCAACTTTTTCCCCTCCATTGCTAGGGTGTTTTTTGACGGATCGTAGATTATCTTGTTATAGCTTTTTATGACTGAAAAGTTTACTTTACTGACGGTATCAACACCACTGAGAATGTAAACATTTTTATTGTTGTCAAACTTAACGTTGTCAACAACTAGATACCTATTTTTGTCAATAGCAAATACAACATTTTTTACACCTTCAGTGGTGAGCTTTTGTTTAGCAAGAGAGGGTAATACTATCTCTTGTAGTAGGATGATGAGAAAAACAACTGTTAGGGTGAAGAATACAGATGGTATGAACGCTAGGGTTGGATTTCTTGATGGGAGTGATGTAAGGGTTTTTTCAGTTAAGAAAAAGGTATAGACTATTACTATTGCTGAAGTACTTGCTACTGGTAGCTCAAAAAGAAATATTTTCAGAAAGCTTATGAACTTATTTGTATCTACGTCTCCAGAGATGAAGTACGAGATTAGGATAAGTGCAGTTAATATCAACATGAAGAACAGAAGTAGTCTAATACTTACGTAACCAGACATTTTATCCTCCTACTCTACCTTTCAGTATCTGGTCCATTTTGTATGCTCCCATAACCACTAGTATAGCTAATGTAATGGCCATTAATCCGGAGATTATGTCTTTTATCCCTTCAAGTAATGATGAGAATTTCATAAATTCAAAGACACTTCCCAGAAATCCCATAACTGTGACTCCAAGCACTGCAACTATAAGTGATAAGATCAATATTTTTGTTGTGGGGTAGTCTCTGAATAGCCAGATCACATATACCATTCCTATCGTCAGAGCTTCTACATAAAGAAGAAGGTTTAGAAAGCTGGTGAATGAGAATTTTTCCACGTATCGTGTAAGTGGAAATTGTGTTGCGATTTTCATAAAACCTCTGTAGATCTTCTCGTAGAGTTTACCAAAGCTTGGAGGAATAACTTTTTCGTAAGGAATGTCAAGAATTTGAGTTTTACCACTTTTTATTCTTATTCCGTTATCGTAGGGTACTATTCTAAGGTTGTGGTAAATTTGGGTTTTACCTTTTCTTACAACAACTGCATCAAAGGAATTTTTCCGAATTACAATAGGCACAACTTTCTCATTTCCGACAAAGTGAATCTTAGATTTTGTTAACAAATTTTTAGGAGTTGAAGGAGAGGTAGAGAAATTTTTGTAGGCACTTAAGACTAGAGCATCTACTCGTGGGGTTAACAGAATCGCTACGAAGAATAAAATGTAGATGAAGACCCCTAGTATTACAGATAGTCTTACTATGTCGGATAAGGATCTATAATCAAGTTTGTATGCAAAATATGCGAGGGAGAATATTGTTACGAACGGTAGAATAGCAATGAGGTTGCTGAAGAAGTATATTGAAACTACATCTAGAAGATTAGGCTTTGTTAAGATGTAAGTTATCTTTATGACATTTTCCACTCCGTATAGAAGTGAGAAGACGAGAAAAATGGTTAGTGAAACTATGAAGATGTAGAAGAATCTTCCTACAGCCTTTAGATCAGTTTTCAAATCATCTGGAGTTATGCTTAGCTTCATCTTAGCTCCAACTTCTATAATTATCGTAATTTGAGAGCATCAAAGTAAAGTTTTATACTTGTAAAGTGGAATGCTTTGAAGTTTTGTGGTGTTAGGATTTGATGATTAGCGGGGAGGCGAGAATTTAAACAATTATTTTTGGGAGGTGGCTTATGCGCAGAATTTCTGGAGGTGTTACTGCTCCTAGAGGATTTAGAGCTAATGGTGTAGCCGGAGGAATAAAACTATCAGGTAGAAAAGACATCTCACTTATAATTTCCGAAGTTCCGTCTGTTTCTGCTGGTGTCTTTACAACAAATGTCTTTAAGTCTGCATCAGTATTGGTGAGTATGGAGATTTTGAAAAAGAACCCTACCGGAATAAGAGGCATAATAGCAAACAGTGGTAACGCAAATTGCTTAACAGGTGAGAGGGGGATAGAGGATGCTAGGAGGATGGCTAGGCTCGTTGAAGAAAAATTGGGCTTTAGTGAAAATTCCGTTCTCGTTGCCTCAACTGGCATTATTGGAAAACCTTTGCCTATGGATGTTGTTGAATATGGCATTGCAAAAGTATGTGAAAGGATAAAACATGAAAGTTCCTCAAGCAACTCCGCAGAAGGAATAATGACTACCGATACCAAAATAAAGGAAACAGCAATCCAACATATCTCTGGTCTTGAAACCTTCAAAATCGGAGCGATAGGCAAAGGAAGTGGAATGATAAACCCTATGATGGCTACAATGCTGTGTTTCGTTACAACAGATGCTAAAATAACCTGTGAATTGCTACAAAAGGCTTTGAAAAAGGCGGTAGATGAAACCTTTAATAGGATTTCTGTTGACGGAGACATGAGCCCAAATGATACTGTTCTTGTCCTAGCTAATGGAATGTCGGAGTTTTCTGTAGAAAAAGAGGATAGAAACTTTGAGTTATTTACAGACTATCTGAGAGAAGTCCTGAATGATTTGGCAATGATGATAGTTGAGGATGGTGAGGGGGTTACAAAAGTTGTGAAAATAGAAGTGATAAACGCTTCTAGGGAGAAAGTAGCTCAGAGTATAGCAAGAAAAATTGGTAATTCTCTTTTAGTAAAAACTATGCTATTTGGTGAAAATCCAAACTGGGGTAGAATTATAGCAGCAATTGGTTCAGCAGGTGAGCAGGTAAAACCAAACAAACTGGTTGTGAAAGTAAACGATAAGGTTATCTTTGATAGGGGGAATTACCTAGGATATCCTAGCAATGACGTTTTAAAGGGCAAAAACATCAATATACTTGTTGACCTAGGCACAGGAAAAAGAAAATACTTCTTATTCACTACTGATCTGAGTTATGAGTACGTAAAGATAAACGCAGAATACACTTAGGTTAATCCCTTGCGGCTATTAGGTCGTAGTAGCCACGGAGGATGATATCCTTCATCTCAACAACTGCTTGCCTTATTCCAACAAATATTGCTCTACTGATTATACTATGCCCTATGTTTAGGGTTTCTATCTCAGGGATCGTAGCAATGTCGTAAGCATTCTTGTAGTTTAGTCCATGTCCTGCGTTTACTCCTAAACCTATAGACCTAGCATATGCTGACATTTCCCTTATCTTATTCAACTCAAGAAGCATCACATCGCCAGAAGAATTGGCATACCTACCCGTGTGAATCTCTATATAATCGGCCCCAACCTCTTTAGATAAACTAATTGCTTCTTTCTCAGGCTCAACAAATAAACTTACAACAACTCCCTTACTCCTAAGAGATCTTATGACATCTTCAAGTCTGGATTTAATCGGCTTTATGTCCAGTCCCCCCTCGGTTGTTATCTCTTCTCTACGTTCAGGTACTATGCAAACCTCATTAGGCACAAGATCAAGTGCTATTTTTACTATTTCCTCGTTTATTGACATCTCCAAATTAAGGGAGGTTTTTATTATCTGCTTTGCAAGAAAAACATCCCTATCCTGAATATGTCTCCTATCTTCTCTAAGATGCATCGTTATACTATCAGCACCTGCAAGCTCTACTATAGGTATTACAGATATTGGGTCAGGTTCCACACCCCTTCTGGCTTGTCTTAAGGTCGCAACATGGTCTATGTTAACTCCTAGTTTCTTTTTTAGCACCTTCACTAAAATAGATTATTTATGTAGCAAAGTGGTTTTATCAAGTTGTATTATGCTCTATCAATAAAGTCTAAAATTTTTTTGTGGGGAGATTCATAATATAGTTTACTGAAGTTTGCAGGAGAATTTGATAAAAATTAAAGTGAAAAACCTCCTCTTGCCTCGTAAAATAAAGGCAAAAGGAGGTATATATGAATCACAGAAAAACTATAAATCACTATAAAAAACTTTCTACTTGACCTTCCATCCAAGCTCAGGAAAAAGATAGCGGAAGTTATCCTTTTATATTCTTCTACCTTCTAGGTAAGGCAGGTATGCTAGGGTTAGGAAGGAGAGATTTGAGAATTGCTTGGATGAATTACAAACACGAGGTATTCAGAATACTCTTCCACAAAAAAATACCAAACTTTTGAGTAAACTTCAGTCCCAAAAAAAATTTGAAATAGAATTGACTTATCCTCTATAATGAAAAGGTAACTAAGACTTTTAAATTAATTGGAGGTTAATATGCCAAAAGAACATATCATTGATGAAAAAAACATTAATACTGTTCTTGCTGAAGATATATCTTTCAAGGGTACTTTGAAGTTTTCAACTTCCTTGATGATAAAGGGCGTGTTTGAAGGAGAAATTGATGCAACAGGTCATCTTGTAGTAGGACCTAAAGCTCTAGTAAGAGCTCAAATAAAGGCTGCTACTATTACCAATTACGGGGAGATAGTTGGAAATGTCGAGGCTACGGAAAAGCTAGAAATGATAAGTGGTGCTAAACTAACGGGTGATATAAAGACCCCAGACCTTTACATTGAATCTGGTTGTATTTTCAACGGTAACTGTTCCATGCCCGCTAAAGAACCAAAAGTACAGACTAATGTCAAGGAGAAACTCTAATTTTTCTAGGTTTCTGCTTCCAAGCTTGTTATAGGAAAGACTTGAAAACAGTAACAGATTTTCATACTTTTTTGATCTTTAAGTCTTTCTACAAGGTAATATGATGCTTTATTGAAAGAATGATTCTGACCTTTAGAGGTTACTTTCTAAACAGAGAGAATATTACGGTCAATACTATGCTTAGTAAAATACTCAATACGATACTTGTGACAATGGGGAAGAAAAACACAAAGTTATCTTTTTTTATGAAAATATCTCCTGGAAGCCCCTTGAAATCAATTTTAGGCAGGAGCATAAAAAGGATTCCTACAAAGGCAATAGCCAAACCTAGGATAAGGAAGAATTTACCTATCTCTGCCATCAATGAGCGGGAAACGGGACTTGACCCCGCGACCTCTTCCTTGGCAAGGAAGCGCTCTACCAACTGAGCTATTCCCGCAAACTATTCTCAATCTTCAGCCTTATATATTGTAATTGTCCAAGATGTTTTTTTGCAACTAGAACCAAAAACTCCAATTTCCATTAGGCAAGTAAGCAAAGACTCTAAACTTTTTGGTTTTCATCAATCACAAAACTTGACTTTACATTATTTCTCTTTAGGCATTTATCAAAAAGTGTATCACTCAGTTTCAATAGAGACTGCAAAAACCACACCTAATTGTTAAACCCTGGAATTTATTGGGAATCGCAATTTGTTAATTGATTTTTCCAAAAAGAAATTTTTATCATACTCTTATGATAGTAGTTATATGCACAATTCCATCGGGTAAAGGAAAAGAACTTGCCGAAAAAGTTATTGAAGCAAGGCTAGTAGCTTGTGTCAATATCATACAAAATGTTCAAAGTATTTATCACTGGCAAGGTAAAATAGAAAGAGACAGTGAGGATCTACTAGTAATGAAGACCAAAAAAGAACTTTTTGAAAAGCTCCGTGATTTCATAAAATCAAATCATCCCTACACAGTTCCTGAAATAGTTGCACTAAACGTTGAGAATGTAAACCGAGAGTATCTGGAATGGCTAAACAAAGAGACAATTTCTCCATAGTTTAGTTAAGAACGGATAAAGTGTTAGCATTTTACTACAACTTTACCTATTAAAGTATTTCCCGAAAGTCTTTCTACTCTAACCTTAATAAACTTACCTATGAGGTTCTCTCTCCCCTCAAATGCAACGATTTTGTTGTATCTAGTTCTACCCAAAAGTTGCCCTTTGTATCTCCCTTTTTCTTCAACCAATATCTCAAATTCCTTCCCAATATCCTTTAGGTTATTTTCTTTGCTTATGGAATGTTGTAGTGCTACAAGTTTCTGTATCCTCTCAGTTTTTATTTCTTCTGGAACCTGTTCTTGCATTTCCGCTGATATTGTGCCTCTTCTAGGGTTAAATACAAACATATACGCAAAGTCAAATCTTACCTCTTTAACTAGATCCAAAGTAGAGTTAAAATCCTCTTCGGTTTCATAAGGGAAACCAACAATTATATCTGTTGAAACTGATGCATCGGGTATTTTTTTTCTAAGATATTCAATCAACTTTAGGTATTTTTCGCGAGTATACCCTCTCCTCATAAGTTTAAGAATCTTGTTGGAACCACTCTGGACTGGCAGATGGAAATATCTATACACCTTATCAAGTTCGGAGATAGTATCTATAAGATCCTCGGTAAAGTTTACTGGATGAGAGGTTAAAAAGCTTATTCTCCTTAGTCCTTCTATTTTATTTACCTCCTTCAAGAGTTCTTTAAAACTTGTGCCAATATCTCTGCCATAGGAGTTTATATTTTGACCAAGAAGCTGGACATCAACTACTCCTTCATCAACCAATTTCTTTATATTTTCAACTATTTCGTTTAACGGTCTGCTTACCTCCCTGCCTCTAGTTTTGGGAACTACACAGTAAGTGCAAGCATGATTACAGCCGTGAATCACCGTTACGGAAGCCTTAAACGGAAATTGGTAATCAACGGAAGGTGGAAGAAATTCGTATCTATCCATACTAACATCAACGACATAACTGTCTTTAGCAAGAAGGTGTTGAACTACTTTGCTACGATTGTATGTTCCGAAAACACCGTCTATGTGTGGAGCTTTGCTAAACAACTCTTTCCCCCACAACTGAGCCATACACCCAATCACGTATATTTTTAGATTTGGCTTTTTGTTCTTCAGCCCTTTAAGGAATCCTAGCCTTCCAAATACTCTCTCTTCTGCAGTGTTTCTCACACTACAGGTATTTACTATTATCGCATCAGCTTCTTCTTCACTCTGTGATTCTTCCAGTCCGTTGTCCTCCAGTAGCTTTTTAAGTTCAAACGAATCGGAGAGATTCATTTGACATCCGTATGTTTCAATGAAAAACTTCATAGTGCCTGAGTTTTAATTATAAGACACCGTAGATAAATTTTCTACTTCTGTACCCAATAATCATGATGTAGTCTTTCTTTTCACTACTCTCGCAGTCCCTATCGGGACTGGGTAAATACTCCTCTTGATAAGTACCTAAGATGCTTGGTATGAAGTAAAGTTCTGTGATTATAGTCCAACTGTCAGATTAAAGAATTTGTGCTCTCAAACCAACCCCTCTGTTTCATCAATACCAAACATAATGTTCATATTCTGCACTGCTTGGCCCGAAGCTCCCTTTACTAAGTTATCAATCGCAGAGAAGATTACAATTTTACTTTTCCTTTCAAGATATTTTACAAAAACCATGCAGTTGTTGGTATGAGAGATCCACTTTGTTTGTGGGATGGTGTCTATAACATATATAAAAGGCTCCTTATCGTAGTAAGAATGGTATAGTTCTTCCAGGGTTTTTTGCGATATGTTTTCTGCAGATACATATATGGAAGAAAATATACCTCTATCCATTGGAACAACATGTGGAACAAAAACAACACTAACCTTCTTTCCAAAGTTAAACTCTATAAACTGTTCAATTTCCGGTGTATGCCTGTGAGCTGGTATGCCATAAGCGTAAAAGTTTTCGTTATGCTCTACAAATATTGAGTCTTCCGAGACCTTTCTCCCTTTTCCTGAGATTCCGGATTTAGAGTCAATTATAATGTTCTCAAGGTCCACTTTTTCCTTGATTTCCCTTAGGGGTATCAATCCAATAGCTATGGAAGTAGGATAACATCCTGGATTCCCAATGATTTCTGCGTTTTTTATGGTTTCTCTAAAAAGTTCAGGTAAGCCCCACACAGATTTTTGTAGAAGTTCAGGGTAGGGATGATGAATTTCATAAGTATTCTCAAAAACTTCCCTCTTCTTGAATCTGTAGGAAGCACTTAGATCCACAACCTTTATCCCCTTTGAGTAAAAAGTATGAACCAAACCTATTGCTGGTTCATGAGGTAATGTTAGAAAGACAACATCAACAACATCGTTACTTAAGTTGTTTGCTACCTCTTCAGTGGATGAGAACCTAAGGTTTAGGGAAGGAAATTCGGGAAACACTTTACTAACCTTTTCCCCAGCTAGAGTTCTTGAGGTTATTAACACTATCTCCACCATTTTATGTCTTTGGAGTATTCTTAAAAGTTCGGCTCCAGTATATCCGCTAGCCCCTATTATACCTACTTTAACTTTTCGCATACTTCGGAGAGGGCGGGATTTGAACCCGCGGTTCCCCGAAGGAGAACAGCAGATTTCGAGTCTGCCCCAATAGACCGCTCTGGCACCTCTCCAAGAAAATGGCAACCTAATCTATCATCTTCTTCCACTCTACACCAAAGTTCTTCAATTGTCTTTAGGCTCTGAAGCCCTTAGCACAAGATATTATACAAAACACTTCATTTCAAAATCTACTTTCAATTTCAATAACCCTATTTTTTCCAACTCAAGTACCAACTCACCTTTTGCAACAAGTGCATTACTCTTTCAAGTCTACATACTCCTTACTCACTTTATTCTCTACCTCACCACCACCTATGAGTAGGTAAGCTAGAGATTGAAACTTTAGACTTACCAAAAGTTAATGAAAAACCTTCAATAAAGTTTAGTCCCTACAGTATTACTCTATACTAAGCCTCCAGCTTCCATTGAGAAAACAGTTTTACTCACTCACAACAGGAACTGCAAGAAAAGTAAGAAAAACCACACCTAACTATTAAACTTTGGAATTTATTGAAGAATAGTGTTACTTCTGGAAAGATAGTTTGGACATCGTAAAAAATAAACTCGTGAGTATTGAGGTATTCTTTTCAGCAGGTGAAGTCTCCGGGGATATTAGCGCAAGCGAAGTAATAGAAGAACTTGTCAAGATTGGTATAAGATGTACAGGCGTTGGTGGTCCCAAAATGATTGAGTCTGGTATGATAAATATTACTGGCACGGATGAAAGTATTTCAAGCGCAGTAGGGTTTTCTGAATCGCTGAAGTATATCTTCCCAAAACTTATATTGCTAAGAAAGATAGTCAACTATCTTAAGAAAAATCACCCAAATCTAGTAGTCTTGGTTGATAACCAAGGATTCAACATTCCGTTTGCAAAGATTTGTAAGAAAATGGGGCTAAAGATTGTATACTATTTCCCCCCAATGGTATCAGTGTGGAATGAGAATGTAAAGTATAAGATAGCAAAGTATTGCGACAAAATAATATGCACCTTCAAGGATGATTATGAAATCTACCACAAAGTCTCCGATAATGCCGTTTTCGTAGGAAACCCTATAGTGGATAGGGTAGTTAAAAACTACTCCTCTAAGGAGAAATACTTAGATTTCTTTACCAAAGGCAAGAAAAAGATCCTACTGCTCCCTGGAAGTAGGAAACAGGAAGTGAGAAGGTTGTTTACCCCAATGCTAGAAACGGTAAAATGCATAGTTTCAGGTAAATCTAACCTGAATGCCAACGAATTTGAGTTTTATACTATTGTTTCTCACGGAGCTTTCACAAATTACATTATTAACAAAATCCAGAAGTTCAAACTGGATGAGTATGTAAAGGTATTTGATAACCCCAAAGACTTTGCGCTATATGACATATGTGACTTAGCAATAGTTACATCCGGAACAGTAACTCTGGAGCTCGCTCTTTTAGAGAAACCAGCAATAGTCTTGTACAAAGTGTCAAAGCTAACATTTGAAATAGGAAAAAGAGTTGTAAGAAGTAAGTTTATATCTCTACCTAACATTCTCCTTGGTGAACAAATTTACCCTGAACTACTTCAAAACAAGGTTAATCCTAGGAACATATTAGCTCTTGTTGAAACCATGTTGGACGAGAACTACATTAAAACAACCAAGGATAAACTTGAAAAGATAAAGAATGAATACAAACCTGGGGCTATAGACAAAACTGTAAAAGAAATAAAGAAATGTTTGGGACTAAGCTAATTTAAAGCTAAAAACCTTCTCTTGGAACTTTTATTTCTTTCACCTTCAGCCAGTCATATCTTATTGGACGGCAGAGTTTCTTCTGAGGATACTGGTTTAAAAAGTAGTTTTCCATCCTTTGCGTCTATTAGTCCTCTTCTCATCTCCATCACTGTAAAATACTTAGACTTTAGCACTTCCTTAAGATACCTGAAACCTATCCAAGGATCTACATCTTCACCACAAGTGAAGAGATCAACCGCAGCAAACTTATGTTCTGGCCAGGTATGTATAGCCAGATGAGATTCTGCAATTACTACAACACCACTTACACCAAAAGGACTGAAATGATGGAAAGTGTCATTGATCACAGTAGCACCAGAAAGCTTTGCTGCTTTAACCATAGCTCCTCTTATTTCATCCACACTGTCAAGAACATCAACATCACAATCATAGTATTCAACAAGAAGATGTTTACCAAGAGAAGTTATCTTTTCCATCTTTTCCTCTCACCTCCTTAAAATTTTACGCATAAAATTTTAATAAAAACTTTTGGTAATATCAAACTGAAATTCAAATAACTCAAACTTCTATTGCACAAGTAGAATACAATATCTGTAAACCTAGATGCCGAGTACATACAAGAACTATCCATATCGCAGATAACTAGAAAAAGCTTAGTTTGTTTAATTATCATTCTGTTATGAGTAAGCTTAGGGTAGATAAGGTCTACAAGCAATACAATAGAAGATTTGTGGTTAATGGAATATCTCTGGAGATAGAGAAGGGTGAAGTTGTTGGTTTTCTCGGACCAAATGGTTCCGGAAAAACAACTACTTTTTATATGATAGTAGGAATAGTATCACCTGATGGTGGTAATATATTCTTTGACAACAAGAATATAACTACTTGGCCTATATACAAAAGGGCCCAATTGGGAATAGGTTACTTACCTCAGGAACACTCAGTATTTAGGTCTCTTTCGGTAGAGGATAATGTAAAAGCCGTGCTTGAACTTAAAGGAATCTCTGGCAAAGAACTGAGAACCAAAACTGAAGAAGTACTTGAGTATATGGGACTTACTAAGGTAAGGAAAAATCTAGCAATGTCTCTATCAGGTGGTGAAAAAAGAAGATTAGAAGTTGCAAGAATAATAGCTTTAGAGCCTTCCTTTCTTCTCCTGGATGAACCTTTTACTGGAATAGATCCCATAGCTATAAATGATATACAGACTATCATTAGAAGACTTAAGGAGGATAAAGGAATTGGAGTACTAGTAACTGACCACAATGTCAGAGAAACGCTTAAGATAGTTGATAGAGCTTATATAATACACAATGGAGAAATACTTATAGAAGGTGATGCAAATATGTTAATAAATGACCCGAAAGCCAGAGAGATCTATTTAGGACATTCGTTTGAAATGTAACTACTAAATGTAACTACTCAAGTAAAGATTTCACATCTTCCCACGTCATTGACGATAGCAAGGAAGAACTTGCTTCTATGACACTAGAGAAAATAATTCTTTTGCTTTCCTGTAGAGACAGAATTTTTTCTTCAATTGTGTTTTCGGAGATCAATTTATAAACATTCACTGTTTTTGTTTGCCCTATTCTATGGACTCTGTCCATAGCCTGCCTCTCTATCATCGGATTCCACCAAGGGTCATAGAGTATTACTATATCTGCAGAGGTTAGATTTATGCCAAATCCCCCGGCCTTTAGACTTATAAGAAAGACTTTTATGTCATCTTTGCTATTAAACTCATCTATAACCTTCTGCCTGTTTTTAGTTGAACCATCAAGGTAGGAGTATTTTATACCTTGATTTTCAAACTCTTCTCTTATTATTTTCAGCATTTCAACAAACTGTGAAAATACTAAGACCTTATGCCCACCTTCAATGGCGTCATCCAATAAGTCCATTAGAAGTTCCATCTTTCCGGACTTTATGTCTCTGTAATCTTCAGATATAAGATATGGGTGATTGCATACCTGTCTTAATTTAGTCAGGGCGGAGAGAATATGCATTTTTGATTTTTCGAAACCAAATTCCCCGACTTGTTTAAGAATGTTCAGTTTGATCTCTCTTACCATTCTATCGTATATCTCGCTTTGTTCAGGAGATAAAGGTACAAAGATGTTTTGCTCAATCTTACTTGGTAATTCCCTAAGCACATCCTCTTTCTTCCTTCTTAACACAAAATACGAGATTTTCTTCGCTAGTTCCCCGTAATTCTCAGGATTAGAGTACTTTTCAATAAATGTTTGGTAACTACCTAACATACCTGGCATTATAAAGTCAAAAATTGACCACAAATCTGAAACAGAGTTTTCTATTGGCGTTCCAGTTAATGCAACTTTTATTCTTGAGTTTAGAAGCTTAACAAACTTTGTTATCTTTGCTTCCTTGTTTTTTATATACTGAGCCTCATCAACTATTACAACTTCAAACTCTCTGTCAGCATACATTTCCACATCGTTTCTAAGCAGTGCATAAGAGGTTATTATAACATCGTAGTTACTATAGTTATTCAATATTTCCTCTCTTTCCTTTGGTTTTCCTGAGACTACCGCATATCTCATACCCGGGAAGAATTTATCTATCTCTCTAGCCCAGTTGTGAGTAAGTGAAGTTGGACAGATAACCAATGAAGGAAACTTTTTGCTAAACTCTCTAATACCCTTTATAAATGCCAAAGCTTGTAAAGTCTTCCCCAGCCCCATATCATCGGCTAAGATGCCACCAAAACTGTTTCTATACAAGAAATTTAACCAATAATACCCTGTCTTCTGATACTCTCTTATTACATCTCTTATCTCAGCAGGTATGTCAATTTCTATTCCTCTGCCCATCGTCTTCATATCTGCTTTCAGTCTCTCCACAGTTTCATCTTTCCTCACTCTCAGAACATTTATTAGTTTATCCTCTAACAGTTCATCTTCAAGAGAGAGTATTCTAATAAGCCTTATCAGGGTGCTCTCACTTTTGTCATCTAAGGCTATGTCTTTTATCCTATTTAGTATGTTCTGAACTTCAGTGACGTTCGTTATCTTGAAGTATCTACCACCAACCTCAATAACACCACTGCTGGGTAAGCTTGAAAAGTTTTTGATAAAAGATTCTACACTAACCTCTTTTACTATGTTCTTTGAACCCACCTCTATGAAAAAGACCTTAAATTGAAACTTGAAGTTGGTCCTACTTTCAGTAGAAATATCAATATCAAAGACTATTTCAACCTCTATAGGAACTAATAGTTTTGTTCTGTTTGATAGTTCAACCCTATTCTTCCATAGGGTGTAGTTGACTAAGATTTTTTTTACAAAACTTTCCTTGTCTATTGGGATATACTGACTTGGATTGCTCAAGGAGAGAAGGTATTCCTTCATCCCTATCTCATAAAGTTCATTTAATATCACCTGCCTCAGTGCCTTAAGATCACTTACAAAATGGTTTCTATCAATCTCAATGTGGTTAACTAAAACATCAAAAATGTCTTTTATTCTAACCTCTTTGTTTTTAAGCACAATGATCGGTTCCCAGTAAAGTTTTTCAATACTCTCATTGTAATCAAGGTATAGCTTCACTTCTAAGTCTTTTACATCAACTATTACCGGCTTACTTATATCAATCTCTTCACTAAGCTTTAAAAGTGAAGAATTTGACAATAGTTCATAGAATTTACCGAAAAATTTCGGAAACTCCTTCTCACTAATCTTGAACTTATTCTCAAGAATTGCCAACCAATTCTCTATCGGAATAGGGTTGTCAAATACATAAAGCTCATTACCCCTAAGAACTCTCTTCTCGTTTCCATTCGCTATTACGTATACATCTGAGTAATCCTCCTCGGTTTGAATTTTCAGTTTCTTTATACCATCTACACTTTCATAAACCACTCTAAGCTTAGGGACAAAGACCTTATTACTTACAATCAATTTTTCATGGGACGGATAGATATATACCCTAGGATGTTCCTTAATAAGTTCTACCATCCTAAGAAACTGGCTCATTGAAAGACTAATTCCTTCATCAGGATAGGTGTAGACATTGTTTTCGGAGATAAGGTATCTAAGAAACTTATCATCCTCTGGAGTTACTTTCACAGTCTTAACATCGTCTACTATATATTCGTATATGTAGTTCTTAGGACTTCTCGCAAGCTTCTTATCCGCAAGGTCAAATCTCACCCTTATGACAGAGAGTAGCTTTAGGTGTGAAAAATCAAGTAATACTTCTAAGGGTAAAAGCCTTTTTTCAGAGTTGAATTTTCTCATTCTGCTAATTATTTCTTCTTTATCCTGGTTACTTGAGCTTAAAAGTAACATTACAACATGCTCACATTCTTCATTACACGAACATCTAAAATCTATTATGTTGTCAGAAGTTGCATCTATTACAACCTCTGTGAAAAACACTTCTTCCCCATCTTGAATTTTTCCAGAAATTCTTATACTATGATCCTCTGAAGTAAACTCTATGTTTTCAACCTGAGCTCCTTCCAGCTTCTTTAAGGCTTTGTTATATAGTCTTTCTCCAAACTCACCCAGAATCTTGGATTTGCCAACCATACAGCCACCACCTAGTGTAGGTCAAAGGATATTCTAAATGATCAATTAGCTAAAATCAACAAACCTCCCCTAGACTCCAATAAAGTCTAAAATTTATGATTTTTTATGTTTCTCGGGTGGTTTCTTCTTGAACTGATGAACACTTTCTCAATAAATTCACTAGAGGCTTGGCACAAGGTGATGTTCTAAAAAGATGGAGCTTAACTACTTCTCAGTTTTAGAGTTTGTTTTTGAGTTTAGAAAGATACTAGTTCCTGATAAATTGTTTGTAGTTGTTCACTTAATCTCAAGCATTCTCTGGATAGGTATTAGGGCTTTTTTTCTTATCTCCTCAGGCACGACTACTTGGTATTTCTCTTCCTTAAGAGCCCACAGAACTTTCTCTAAGGTTATTTTTTTCATATACTCGCATATCATATTTTCACTCACGGGGTAATATTGGGCATCTGGTCTGTATTTTTTCATTCTGTGTAACACCCCAAGCTCGGTAGCTACTACAAACTCATTCTTCGCAGAGTTTTTCACAAAATTTACCATTCCTTCAGTTGAGAGAAAGTGAGTGTTTCTCGCGCTTATATCTTGCTTTTCAAGATAATAGAAACAACTGGTAGTGCATCCACACTCGGGGTGTATCAGAAAGTCTGCATTTGGATGCTTAGCCCTGACGCCTTCAATATCTGAAGGCCTTATATTTGCATGAACATGACATTCACCAGGCCATACATGTATTTTCCTATTGGTCGCTCTGGCAACATAAATTCCCAAAAACATATCAGGAAGGAACAAAATTTCCTTATCACTAGGTATAGAGTTTATTACTTTCAAGGCATTTGAAGAAGTGCAACAGTAATCACTTTCAGCCTTTATTTCAGCAGTTGTGTTAATGTAAGAAACTACCACCGCATCTGGATATTGACTTTTCCATTTTCTCAGTTCATCAACGGTTATACTATCTGCTAACGAACATCCTGCTTCAAGGTCTGGGAGTAAAACCTTTTTATCAGGGTTAAGGATGTAAGCAGTTTCTGCCATAAAGTGAACCCCACAAAAGACAATTATATCAGCATTAGTTTCCTTAGCTTTTACTGATAGCCCCAGAGAGTCACCCACAAAATCCGCTATATCTTGAACTTCTCCAACTTGGTAGTTGTGAGCTAGTATTACGGCATTTTTTTTCCTTTTTAACCTAGTTATCTCATCTACAATGCTTTCCTTGGAAGTAACAGTTTCCATAGATAAATATCTAAGTAAATCTGTAAATAAAGTCAAGGCGACAACACCAAAATATTATGCCTTTAGGATTCCTATTCTAGTTTGTATCTCTGTGTTCAATTCCAAAAAGACCAATAAATTTCAGTTTCCATTAGGTAAGTAAGCAAGATTCTAAACCTTTCTTACTTACTTTTTGGTTTTCATTAGTTGCAAAACTTCTCTTTGCAACAAGTCTCCTAGGTGTTTATCAAGAAGGGTATTTACCAATTCCGACGGAGACTGCGAGAAAAACAAAAAACCATACTCAGTTGTTGAATTTTGGAATTTATTGAAAAACGGTGCAGGAGTTTACAGAAACACATAGATATGGTTTAGAATTTGCTACTAAAGCAAACAGACGAATAGAATGTTTCCAGAGGAGAAATGGGGAAATTGGTAAAAGAACTTATAATAAATGCTATAGAAATCTACCAAAAATATCTAGGTCCTCTGAAAGGGAAAACCTGTAGGTTTTATCCTACTTGCTCGGAATATACGAAAGAAGCTATAGCTAAGTATGGCGTTGCAAAGGGAATTTTACTTGGTATTAGAAGGATTTTAAGATGTAATCCACTTAATCCTGGCGGATACGATCCGCTACCCTAGAACTTGCTTTTTATTGCAACTTGTCTAGGAAAATTCTAGTTTTTTCTGAAAACTCATTCTTTCTCTTTAAAGCTTCAAGAATGCTTTCTTTCGTAATCTCATACTTAAAGAAATTCTGATACTTTCCGTTTTTAAGCTTTTGCCAGTATTTACTACTCTTACTAAGTTTTAGAATACCAACAAGCTTCGGAGCATCAGGTAGATAATGTGAAAGATAGGATGAAAATTCACCATAAGGGTCAATATCTTCCCTCTTTTCAGACTCAACAAAAACCACAAAGAATACTCTGTCTCCGGATTTTTGAAGTTCTCTTGGTGACTCAGTATACAACACCCACTCAGGAATGGGACCTACTTCTACAATCCAGGAACTATTTTCTACTATCACATCCTTATTCTTAACTGGTGTAGGAGTTGCTACCTTCTTGGGTTGAGGACAGCCAAGAAAAAACATTACTCCAAAAAGTATCAATATCAGTTTGCTAAGCTCATCAAGGTTAATTTTTACTTCCAGTCTTTTTTGCCCTGCCTTTGCTAAGTTTCTAAGCGTGTTTGTTGAACTTCGCAACATCGCGGGTAGATTTTTTTCACCTACGGCATGAAAGGATTCTACGGATCCAGAGAAGAACTCAGATATCAAGGTTTTAGAAAAAACTTTACAATGCCGATTCATATATATAAAATTATCTAGGGTTAAGATGCTTAATCTCAAGCAAATCTGAGGAAGAAGGAGGTCTATATGAGGAGAATAGAATTTTTGATAGCTTTTTCCGTTCTATTCTTTTTGGTAAGTAATTTAGCATTTTCTCAAAAAGCTGGTGTAAAAGATCCTTACGAAGCAGAATCAAGTGTTTACGTTTCACCAACCGGCAGTGATGAAAATCCTGGCACCAAAGCTCTTCCTTTTAGAACAATAGAAGTAGCAATTGACAAAGGAGTGGTTTTTGGTGTGAGAGTTATCAAGGTAGCTGAAGGAGTATACTCTCCTGGTAAAGGGTTGAACACAGGATTCAGTGGAGTAGCAATAAAGCATCATAACATAAAGCTTATAGGAGGTTATGATCCTAGCTTTAGTAGTATAGTTGGTTACTCTATATTAGATGGGCAAAAGAAAGTTCAAGCCGTAATAGAAGTCAGGGAAGTTACAAATGCACTTATAGAGAATTTTGTTGTTTTGGGAACAACAAATAGGGAGAGAAACGAAAAAAACGGAGGGGGGATATATCTTAACAAATCTGATTACTCCGTTGTGAGAAATGTTATATCCTCAAACAATTCAGTAGGCAATGGGGCTGGGATGTGCATAATTGGTAACAACAACAAAATTCTTGACTCTAAGGTTATAGGTAATTCTGGCGACAATGGAGGGGGTATCTATCTAGTTGGTAATTACAATGAGCTTTCTTCTTTGACAGTGCAAAGTAATTCTGCAAGTATATGGGGAGGTGGCGCATTGATCAGTGGGGTAAGCAATACATTGAAAAACTCGGAGTTTTCCTATAATTCTTCCAGAGAAGGTGGAGGAATCTATATTGACAAGGGGATAGGTAACTTAGTTTCCGATACAACGGTGCAGTTTAACAATTCTCAGAATTCCGGAGGTGGAGTTTTTGTAAATGTTGGCGCAGGAAACACTGTAAAAGCTATCATTAAAAGTAATACTTCAAGAGATGGCGGTGGTGTATATGGGTTTAAGACCACTTCGTTACTTGTAGAGTCCTCCATTACCGATAATTCGGCAAGCAGAAACGGTGGAGGAGTATTTCTGGAAACTACATATAAAGCTACTATCAATAGTTCCGTGTCTAGAAATACCGCCCAGTTTACAGGGGGAGGAATTTTTATAAGAGGTGAAGAGAATGTCATTCTTGGCTCAGTTTCTGAAAATATTGCAACACAGAACGGAGGTGGAATTTACATAACAGGCTCTAAAAATAATGTCAAAAGTAAAGTGCAAAACAACACTTCTCGGAAAGACGGTGGAGGGATCTACATTGAGTTTTCTAGATCAACAAAAATTGAAGCTTCAGAGGTTACTGGGAATAGATCAGAAAACATTGGTGGTGGGATATTTACCTTCAGGGATCTGGATACAACAATAATTGACACTAAAGTCGTGAACAACTCTTCCAAACTTCATGGAGGTGGAATTGCTATATATGATTCAACTAACTCTCTGTTGCTTAACATTGAAATTACTCAGAACAAGGCTGAAGTAACAAATAGCATCGTGTATCTTTACAAAACTGATGGTGTAATAAACTTCATTATATCCAATTGCACCATCTCTAGTGTTCCAGGAGCTAAGGGATTTGGAATATTTGAAGACGGACTAAACGATATTTTGCTCCACAAGATCCTTGATAACACTTTTGTCGTTGACACATTACAAGGTGGTTTGTACAGAGACTTCAAGTTAGACGCAACCTGGCTCATAACCGGTGTAAACAACCCTAAGTTCTCAGGAGCCAGTGACGCAAGAGGAAATAAGCAAAAATAGTTCTAGCAAGAGCTTTGATTCTACAATTTACATCCATTATTCCCAAACCAAACAAAGAAATAGAACGCAAAACTTAGAGTAAAAAATTCCTGTTTCCGATAAATTAAGTGAAGTATGCTTGTCTTTTTGAGACCTGGGTTTATACTTACCCCAGACAGAATTATAGAGAAACAAGGAATCTACATAGAAATTCCTTCTGGAAGGATTGTTGAGATAGGAGAATATAGAGTTAACGCTGAAGTAGTTATTCTCCTAAGGTCTGACACTGTTGCAATACCAGGGATAATAAATGCTCACGATCATCTCCTTGGGTCTTACTGGCCTAGAGTTGGTGAAGGCCCCCATATCTCCTGGAAACCGTGGGATGACATTCTAAAATCTTCCGAAGTATATGCTGAAAGAAGCAAAATACCAAACTTTTATCTATACCTTCTCGGAGCTTACAAGAATCTAATATCTGGAGTTACTACTGTGATGGATCACATACCTCACAAAGTTAATCGTGAATTTATAAATAAACTACCCGTAAAGGTTATCAACGAATATTCACTAGCTCACGAAGTATCTGAATATGACCTAAAATGGGGAGATGGAGTTGAAATTGAGCATAGGAGGGCAGTTGAAAATAATTGGCCATTCGTAACCCACATTGAGGAAGGATTTGACGAAGAATCAATGAAAGGAATTGACTACCTTGAAGAATACAAAGCTTTGACAGAACATACTGTTATGATACACGGACTTGCTCTGTCAGACGAAGATCTTGAGAAAATAGCTAAAGCAGGCGCACACCTTATCACTTGTCCCATCTCTAACTACTTTATGTTCAAAAGAATTGCCAGAATAAGAGAATGGTTAGCTAGAGGAATAAATACTTCTCTAGGTACCGATTCACCTATGTCCGGTGGAATGAACATCCTAGAAGAAATGAAATTCCTGAAGATGGCATACAAATCCAAATATGGAGAAGACATCAGTGATAGAACAATTCTGTTCATGATAACCAGTAATCCAGCTAAAGCTTTCAGAATTGATAATAAAGTTGGAAGAATACAGCAGGGAAATCTTGCAGATATAACCGTAATTAGGCTCAAAGACAAGGATATATTCTCTAGTATAGTTAACGCTTGGTTTAATGATATCGAACTTGTGCTAATTAACGGTATACCTTACTATGGATTCTCGTATTACAAAGACATTTTTGACAAGTTTTCCTCATATGCTCACTACTCTAGAACTATCATTGACAGAAAGGAAAGAATAATTGTAGGCTCCCTAAATGACCTAATAAAAACTGTGTGGAAATTTGTAGGAATTAAAAAACAACTTCCCTTTATTCCAGTAACAGTAGAAGACTAGTAATCATGGCCAGAGTTATACTACTCCTTGTGATAGTAGCAGTTGCATTTCTAATCATCCTTGGACTAATATCTTATATAGACTACAGAAACAAAAAGAGAGAGCGTGAGATGGAAAAGTTCAAAAGAAGGAGGTAAAAGTTGAAACTGATAACAGAAAGAGAATGTTACAACTGCGGTTGCGAGCTAGAATACAAGAACCTAAGCTATGGTATATGCGAAAAATGTTTATCTAGCATAAAGATGATAGATATCTTCAGTTCTTGTCCTAAATGTGGCCTTCCCAACGCCAAGAATTGGTGCTATTTCTGTGCTAACCAAAAACTAAATATGGATAGAAATATTTCTCTCTACACTTATGATGGAATCATCAGAAACATTATTCAGAAAATCAAATTCAACAACGAAACCCAGAAAATTAGGATAATAAAACGTTTGACACAAAATGTAGTTCTAGACAAAATATTTGGTGAACCCATAGATATAATAGTTCCTGTCCCTTCATCTCTAAAAGCTTTCCTCAAAAGAGGATTTGATCTGATTGAACTAATTTTCAAACCTCTTGCGAGAAAAAATAGGAAAAAATTTGAAAGAGTAATTGGAAGAAAACTGTTTGCTAAACAGCAGAAGAAACTCTCAAGAGACGAAAGATTGAGATTAGCCAAAGAACAATTCTTTGTAAGAAAGAAAAGGGAGGAAATAAAAGGTAAAACCGTTCTAATCGTTGACGATGTATTTACTACAGGTAGCACCCTCAATGTATGCAGTAGCATCATCAAAACTCTAGGAGCTGGTAAGGTTTTTTCACTAACCTTAGCTAGAAGTATTGAGGAATTTTAAACCCTTATAGCTTAAAAATGGATTTTCTTCCTTCAACTTCATTTTCAAAACTAGTTTTATCCCTATTGTGGCTTTCTATCAAAAAGCTTGAACAAGCGCCTTAAGAGTCTCTAAAGGCGTTAGCAGAGACATTCATGGCTAAAACTATGTTCCCTGGCTTACTTATAGTATATAAGCGAAAAATACGTGTGAAATAAAATGTCTAGAGACCTAGAGTGTAATTTGTCAAATCAAATCTGTATGTTTATATTTATACTCTATGGTATATAGAGTATAGCATTTCAGGAGTGTAGTTATGGAAGTAAGCATTCCTATAGTGTTTCTAGCAGGACTTCTCTCGTTTCTTTCTCCTTGTGTGTTACCGCTTGTGCTTCCATATATCTCGCTTATTTCCGGTATTTCGGTATCCAATATAAAGCAGGGTAAGATTAGTGTTAGAGACAGAGTGAGGATAGTGATTTCTACGCTTTATTTCACTATTGGTTTTACTATTATCTTCATAGTCTTTGGTGTGATTGCGGGACAGGTTGGAGAAATACTATCTTCAGTGAAGGAAATCTTAAGTAGAGTAATGGGGATAATTGTATTGGTTTTCGGATTACATATTATAGGTCTTCTAAGAATACCATTTCTTGAGCAAGAAAAAAGAATAGGTAATTTTTCTTCCGAAAAAGCTAGCTTTTTAACAGCTTTTCTGATGGGGGTGTCATTTGCTCTAGGTTGGACTCCGTGTGTAGGTCCTATACTTGGCACGGTGGTAGGAATTGCTCTCCATTCTGGTAGTATGCTTTATGGCGGAGCACTTCTGGGAGTATACTCCTTGGGATTCTCATTACCATTTTTCATTATATCGGTATTTATTGAATCTTCGGTATCTATGCTTTCTAAAGCTAGGAAAGCTTTAAGAGCTGTAGGATTGATAAGCGGAGGTATTTTAGTTCTGGTAGGAATTTTGCTAATAACAGACACCATGGAAACAGTATCTCAATATTTTATTGGAATATTTCAATAGTTAGGATGCCAACAACTTGTGGAATAAGTCTAAAACTTAACTTTTTAACACTTATTCTTGCTAGAGTATTTTGTACTTTTTGGAAGGCTACGAGACCAATAATTATTCTACAATTTTAAATAGAGTTGTAGTGAGAGAGAATAGCTTCCTCAAGTTCTTTTCTAAACTCAGGTGTAATTGGGTGAGCAATGTCTTTGTTTTGATCTCCCACTCTCCTAGAAGGCATAGATATGAACAGCTTTCCCTGTCCCTCAACTATTTTGATATTGTGAACCACAAACTGCCCATCAAACGTCACAGAAGCAATACCTTTCACTCTGCTAGGCCTTCTCCCATCGGATTGAAACTTTTTGATCCTAACATTCGTAATCTTCATACAAACCTCCAAGTAGCTAGATAAATTGCACTGGGTTCTCAACGAACCTAGTGATAAATATCTGATTTTCACTAAATCCAAATCTGCTGACTAAAGATTTCTTTATACCTATACTATCAGTTTGCTTACTAAAGATTCCATATACACTTGAACCGCTACCACTCATTGCGGAAAATAGTGCTCCCATTCTGTAAAGCTCTCCTTTTACTTCCTTAACAACTGGTGAGATTATGAATAATTCAAATGTATTTTTCAACATTCCTTTTAGTTCCTCCAGTTTTATGCTTCTTTTGGCAATACCGGTAGCCACATCTAACGCCCATCTTTCAGGATGATATAGTTTTTTCTTAGAGATAAAGTCGTAGGCATCTTTTGTGCATGAAGGAAAACCTGGATACACAACTACTAAGTTGTAATCCAAAAGTGTCTCCAAAAGCCCTTTAATAGGAATGATCTTCTCTCCTTTGCCCCTAACCACACAACCACCTGATTGAAGAAAAAATGGTATGTCAGCACCAATTCTTATAACTTCTGAAAAGATTTCACTCTTCTTCGTTGCACTCAAAATTCCCTTACTCTCAAGAAAACTCACTGTTGCTAATAAAACACCTGCTCCATTTCCACTTCCGCCACCTAAGCCACTTCCCACCGGTATATTTTTCTCAAGACTTATCCTAAAGCCAATTTTGACTCCTACCAAGTTTTCAACAAGTTCAATAACCCTCCAAACTATGTTTTCACTGTTCGTTGGAACCGCTTCTCCCTTTAAAGATTCTGACGACGTGAAAACCTCCAATACTTTCTCCTTATCATCTATGCTGAACTCACAACAGATACTGTCAAACACTCCTATGGGTAAGAATATACTTTCTATCTCGTGATATCCATCAGAGAGTCTTCCTATGACCGTTAATCCTAAATTTATCTTACCAGAGGTAAGAATTCTATATTTCATAAGATCCTAGAAAAATCTTAAATCAGTAGTAGGTAAAAAGTGAAAGAATAAGAAAAGTTTACACTACTCAATACTGAATTACGATAAAGTCTAAAATTCATCAATGAGTTCCAAAATTCAACAATTAGGTATGGTCTCTCTCACCTAGTGGAAATAATGGGAATTGGAATTTATTGAAAATTCACAGTTAGGTGTGGTTTCTTCTTGCAGTCTGACTGGGTAAATACCCCTGCTAGGCAAATATCTTGAATTAGTTTTAACAACAAATTTATCATTTTTTACCATTTGGAGGAAATGATGAGGGTATGTGTTATTGGAAGTGGGGGTAGGGAACATGCCTTAGCTTGGAAAATGAGTAAATCATCTAATGTTAGCAAAATTTTCTGTATTCCTGGAAATGGAGGCACTGCAAGTATTGGAGAAAACATCTCTTTACCCATAAAGCCTCCGTTTTCGGAACTGATAAGCTTTATTAGAAACAACAAGATAGATGTGGTTGTTGTAGGTCCTGAGCAACCATTGGTTGATGGTATATCTGACTTTTTAAGCTCTGAAGGTATAAAAGTTTTTGGTCCTACTTCAAACGCAAGTATAGTTGAGGGAAGCAAAGTTTTTGCAAAATCAATTATGAAGAAATACAATATCCCTACTGCAGATTTTGAAATCTTTGACAACTTTGAAAGCGCTAAAGCATTTTTTGAGAGACATCAAAACTGGGTGATAAAGGTAAATGGTCTTGCGGGTGGTAAAGGTGTTGTCGTTCCTTCAAGTAAAGAGGAGGGAATAGGATTTCTTGAGGAAGTGTTTCTGAAAAAAAAGTTTGGTGATGCTGGAGATAGAGTAGTTATTGAGAGGAAGTTGGATGGTTATGAACTAAGTGTCTTTGTATTAACTGATGGGGAAGATGTAGTACTACTTCCAAATGCTCAAGACCATAAAAGAGCCTACGATGGCGATAATGGACCAAATACAGGTGGCATGGGAGCATACTCACCGGTACCTTTCGTGTCCAAAGAGACAACCGAAAAAATAATAAATAGGATAGTTTACCCAACGATTGAAGCACTTGCTAGTGAAGGGATAGTATACAAAGGTGTTCTGTATTGTGGACTTATGATTGATAAAAGTGGAAATCCCTTTGTCCTAGAATTCAACTGTAGATTCGGAGATCCTGAAGCACAAACTATACTCCCTATCATAAAAGGTGATTTCTACGAAATCGTAGAAGCAGTCTGTGATGGGCTACTGAGAAAGGTAAAAATTGAAGTATATGAGAAATTTTCGGTAGCAGTAGTCTTAGCATCAAGGGGATATCCGGGAGAGTTTGAGAAAGGGAAGGAAATAGTAGGAAATCTATCAGAGAACGAGGACTTGATAGTATTTCACGCTGGAACTACTATAAAAGACGGAAAACTAGTTACAAGCGGTGGTAGGGTATTAAACGTAGTAGGAATTGGTAACTCCATAAAGCAGGCTATAGATATAGCTTACAAGCGAATAGAAGAGATAACCTTTGAAGGGATGTTTTACAGGAAAGACATCGGTAGAAAAGCCATACTCAACATATGATAAAATTTGCGATTTTTAAAGATAGTTCATTAAAGCAAATTCAGCATCTATTATGCAATTAAGGTTTACCCACCTAGAAGTATTCTAGAGAAGTCTCTCTGTAGAGTATCTAGAAATACCAAAAGGCCTTTACACCAACAAGCTCCCTGATTCTTGACGATAGCTCCACGGAAGGTTTTACAGTGAAAGCAGGTGAAAGCTTATAGTATTTTATTCTCCCATTACCTAAAATACCTACATAAGAGATACACTTTCCAAAGTTTTCCTTTAAAATAGTTCTAAGTTCTGTTAAACTCTTCTCAGAGGTATCGTTGGATAGTATTATGTGTAACTCTGTGATTCTATCTTTCTTGTATTCATCTGCTTTAACAACTCTTACAACCTTGGGAAACATTTTACCAGAAGTGCCTTTTGACATAATCCCTTTGAAAAGTAACACATTGTTGGGAACAATAAGCTCGCTGTATTCTCTTGTAGCACTTGTTGATAGATAAAGTGAGATTTCTTTTCCAAATGGGTTTATTACCCTGATATTAGCAATTTTTCCTTTAATAGTATCTTTTTTCTCAACCTCAGATATCATTCCTAGAATTGTGAAGCGACACCCCTCTGGTAAGAGATCAACATAGTCTATCTCAAACGAGGTTAAGTATTTTACCCTTTTCCAATACTCCTTAAGAGGATCATGAGATAAAAACATACCTATTGTTTCTTTCTCGTAACCCGATAAAGTCTCTCTTGATATGGAGGGAACACTTGAAAGTATGATTTCAACTGTTGGCTTTCTTTGGACAGATTGGTACACTGAACTTTGTAGGAAGAGGTTATTTTGCCCAATTTCCTTATCCCTTGAGATTGATGAAAAAGCTCCGACTACTTTCTCAAGACCTGCCAAGAGTCTACCTCTGTCACCGAACAACGAATCCAAAGCTCCAGATTTTACTAGTATTTCGTAAGAATTCTTCTTTAGGAAATGATGTGTCCTTTCAAAAAATTCATCTATGGTTTTGTATTGACCACCCTTATCTCTTTCCGCTATTATTTCCTCTGCAGTTGATTCACCAAACCCCTTTATTCCCATAAATCCATATCTTATCCCAAGTTTTCCGTTTACTTTCTCTATTTCAAATAGTTTTCTACTTCTGTTTACATCAGGAGGTAAGATCTTTATTCCCATTCTCTTTGCTTCCATAACATACTTCATCATCTTATCAAACTTTCCAATTTCTGAGTTGATTAAAGCGGTCATATACTCAAGAGGATAGTGTGCTTTTAGGTAGGCAGTTTGATATGTTATCATTGCATATGTTGTACTATGAGATTTGTTAAATCCGTATTCTGCGAACTTCTCAATAGTGTCAAAAAGTTCTTGTGCAAATTTTTCGTCATACCCGTTCTTGACAGCCCCCTCTACAAACGAGTTTTTCATCTGATCCATTATGTCTTTCTTTTTCTTACCAATAGCCCTTCTTAAATTATCAGCCTGCCCTAGTGAAAATCCGCTTATCTTCTGAGCGATTTTCATTATCTGTTCCTGGTATAAGATAACACCGTAGGTTTCCTTAAGGATTTCCTCTAGATCTGGGTGGGGATATTCTACCTTTTCTGCACCGTGTTTTCTATTTATATACTGTTTATCCATCCCCGATCCAAGTGGTCCAGGTCTGTATAAAGCTAACGCTGCTATTATATCCTCTATGCACGATGGCTTCATTCTCTTTAGCATCTCCTTCATTCCCTCAGATTCTACTTGAAACACTCCATCAGTTCTGCCAGAAGACAGTAATTCGTACGTTTTCGGATCATCAAGGGGAATCTGAGAGATATCTATTTCTATTCCTCTAGTTTTCATTATAAGCTCAACAGTATCCTGTATAACTGATAGGTTAGCTAGTCCCAATATATCCATCTTTAAGAAACCCAGTTCCTCAAGATACTGAGCTGAAATCTGAGTAGATATAACTTCTTCTTTCGGGTCACGGTAGAATGCTATAAACTCATGAATAGGAATCGAAGATATAACTATGCCCGAAGCATGAATTGACGCATGTCTTACTATTCCTTCAAGTTTCTCAGCTATGTCAATCCACTCTTTTTCCAGGTCATTCTTACCTTCGCATATCTCTCTCACCTCGGAGACTAAAGTTCTTGCTTCCGAAACACTTTCTACGTTTGATATGGCCTTAGCAACACTGTCTATTCTAGCTGATTGTATCCCCAAAACTCTACCAACATCCCTTATTGCTGCTTTGGGTTGAAGAGTCCCGAAAGTGATGATGTTTGCAGTATTCTCTTTGCCATATTTTTCTGTCAAATACTTTATGACTTTTTCCCTATCTCTATCTGCTACATCTACATCAATGTCCGGCATTGTTATTCTTTCAGGATTAAGAAATCTTTCAAAGAGTAGGTTATATCTTATAGGGTCAACTTGAGTTATTCCCAAAGCGTAGGCTATTAAAGCCCCTGCTGCTGAACCTCTCCCAGGTCCAACAGGAATATTCATCCTACGAGCCCAATTTACAAAGTCCTGAACAACTAAAAAATAATTACTAAATCCCATGCTTTTTATTACTTCAAACTCGTAATTTGCCCTATCAATGTATTCTTGCGGAATATTATCACCAAATATTCTAAGCAAGCCTTCAAAAATCATCTCCTTAAGCTTTTCATCTACACTACCCTCTAGGTTGTCATCATAATACTTAGGCATCAATTCTTTATTACCGAAAGGTATCTCTAAATTACACTTTTCGCTGATCTCTATACTACTAAGAAGAGCTTCTGGAAAATCAGCAAAATCTTTCCACATCTCCTCAGGTGACTTTAGGTAGAATGTGTTATTTGGAAACCTGAATCTGTTTGGATCTGATCTCCTACTATTTGTCTGAATACACAGCAAAACATCATGAATCTTAGCATCTTCTACCCGAAGATAGTGTGCATCACCAGTTGCTACTATTTTAACTCCAGTATCCTTCGCTAGCTTCACAAGAGCAGGATTTACCACTTTCTCCTCATCTAGATCATGCCTTTGAATCTCAATATAGAAATTATCTCTACCAAAGGTGGATATGTACCAATCAGCCACTCTCCTAGCTTCCTTAAAATTACCCCTTAGCAGAAGTTGGGGGATCTCTCCAGCTATACAGCCACTTAGAACTATAATCCCCCTTCTGTGTTCTTCCAGAAGCTTCTTGTCTATTCTAGGCTTATAGTAAAACCCTTCTGTGTAGGACTTTGTGACCATCTTAACAAGATTCTTATACCCAATTATATCCTTAGCAAGAAGAGTGATATGAGAATATTGTTTATCAAGACTATAAGGATCTACCTTCTGAACCTTCTCTTTTTTATGCATATCTTCTGTGAGATATGCCTCAACACCAACTATCGGCTTTATACCAACATCCTTACATACCTTATAAAACTCTATACTCCCAAACAGATTCCCGTGATCTGTTATAGCAAGAGATGGCATCCCATATTCTTTTGCCTTACTAACAAGCTCAGAAATCTTATTTGCACCATCAAGTAAGCTATATTCTGTGTGAACATGGAGATGCACAAATTCTTTCATACATCTAAAATTTTAAATTTCTGATCCATAACTTGCGATCTCCTTTCACTTCTAAGCCAAATGATGCTAGAGACCTCTTTCCACAATTTATTATAATTTACTTATGAACAACCAAAAAAGTAAGAGCCTTCTAGATCTTGTTTTTGAAGAAAAAGTCATAGTCTACGCTTTACTACCCTTTTTAATTTCCTTCTCCTTTTTCGGAATACTTGTTGAGGTTGCTAAAGTGCTTAGTAATTACAATTCACCGTATTTTAACTGGTATCCTATATATTTCTTGTTCATCATCCCTTTCTCTATATACACCAATTCTTCTATTTTTGCAGGTGGTAAGTTTTTAAGAAGTATCATTGAAACAATATTTGAAATATTTCTCCTTTTGCTCTTTAATTTTATCTTCCTAAAAGGATTTAGCCTAGGTAAGAACATAAATGAGTTTCTAGATATAAGCTTTGGTATCTCGGTAGCCTTCTGGATTGCTCTTAGAATCATTAACGGTCACATCGTGAGATTGACAAATCTTCCATACGAGATTCTCACGACTACTGCTAATTCAATAGCTAGTGGCATTAACATTGAGGAGATATTTGACGAGAAATACTTTGAAAAACACAGTATAAGAAAGTCAATCAAAACATTAGTTATAACTTTCTCATCCATGTTAGTTCTCTTCTCCATCGCACTAATCCTCTCAGGATCTACCCTTCTGACCTCAATCTATACTATCCTTTTCGTCGTATCCTGTATTATGCTGTTGCTAAACGTAGCAAAAGCCTACGTTTTGGAAGACAGTATCATCAAGAAGATTAATATCGGAAATATAGATTTCATGAATAAACTGGTCAAATTCTCGCTCGTATCAACCATCCTAATAACACTTGTTTCTCTAATTCTCTCCGTGGGAATCTATTTTGGTGCTAGCGAAATTTCAAAAATAGCTAATCTAGCTTTAAGAGATAAAATAAATGAGATAATCTCTCAGGAGAGAAAAGTAAGTGAAGAGGAGATCAAAAGAATAAGAGAGAGACTTATGGCTAAAGACATAACTAACGAAAATCTCGTTGCTACCCCTAAACCTGAAAGAAAAGTAAGGAGAGGAATAGATTGGCTTATCATCTTGTTTTTTATCCAATACCTTCTTCTGATCTTAGCTACGATAATAATCATTGGGTTTATACTTAAGAAAGTTTTCAAAGTAAAAGACATTCCTGTGTTAGGTTTTTTTGTCAAAGTTTATGAGATTTTTGCTTACTTCGTAGGAAACTTCTTTAGATCGCTTTTTGATATTCTGAGAAGGCTGTTTTTCGTTAGAAAGCGTGCTTATATACCAAAGGAGATAGAAGAGGAGATAATGGCTTCAATGCACATCCACAAGGAGGAAGTTTCTAAAGAGAAGATTGAGGAGATAGAAACAATAGTCAAGATTTTTATCAACATGCTCTCTTATACCTCCTATATCTTCCCTTACAAGAAATCTATGGGTGTAGAGGAGTACTGCACTGGACTGAAGAGTTTCATACCTGAGTTTTCAAATCACCTTGAATTTATCTCTGATATCGTTAATGAGAGTAGATATAGTAACCACCTACTTCCTCATACTGCTATTGAAGAACTTAAAGAGAGGGTCCAGAATATAATATCAAAGGTTAGAATTAAAGTTAAGGTTGTTGAAGATTTCAGAGGAGGATAGGCATACAAACATTTTCCAATTACGCAAACTCCATCGCATTAAAGTCTACTAATTTTTCAAACATCTCATATAATCTGTAGAGAATGGAAAGTCTATTCTCCCTTATTTTTTGGTTTTGATCCATTACAAAGACTCTCTCAAAAAAGATATGAACTGGTTTTTGAAACTCTAAAAGAAGATTCAAAACCTCCTCATAATTCTTGTCAGCAATTTTCTTCTCCACACTTTCTTTCTTGGATAGAATAAGAGAATATAGTTCCCTCTCTTCCTGTGTTAAAAGGCAGAGATCTACTTCTTTAGGAGAGGTGAATCCCGCTTCAAGTAAAATATTCCTCACTCTTTTGAAAAGTATCGCTACATCTACAAATTCTCCTCTGTTTCTAAAGCTATTTACAGCCTTCACTCTAAGGTATGCATCGTATGGATTGGTAGTTTTCCTCACTGTACTTTCAATTTCATCAGTTCTAAAACCCATTTCCCTAAAAAGTCCTTTGAGTCTTACACTTATAAACTGTTCCAAATCTTCCTTTACTTCTTCCTTACTCCTTCTTAGAAAACTTTCATACAAACCAACCGCTCTCTCAAAAACATCTATTATGTCAAGATCAAAAGAGTTGTGAATACAAATTCTAGACACTCCTATAAGTTGCCTTCTTAGACCATATGGATCGCTTGAACCGGAAACTTTCCTACCTGCAGAATAGAGTGAGAAAATGCTATCAAGCTTGTCAACAATTGATAGTATACTTCCCCCTACCGTTGAAGGAAGCTCGTCATCTGCAGAAATAGGTTTGTAGTGCTCCTTTATGTATTCTGCAACTTTTTTACTTTCCTTAAAGGCAAGAGAGTAGTAATATCCCATTATTCCCTGTAGTTCAGGAAATTCGTAAACAACACCTGTTGTTAAGTCAAACTTGCTTATACTTGCACTTCTTACTATTTCTTCCTTACCTTCTACCTTGAGTATGTCACACACTATCTCCGAAAGTTTTTCCATTCTCTGCATTTTATCATACACCGTTCCAAGTTCACCAAAAAACACAAGTTCCTTTGTCTTCTCCACAAAGAAGTTTATGGACCTTTTTAGATCCTCTTCATAAAGGAACTTACCATCATTAAGCCTTGCTGATATCACCTTTTCATTGCCCTTTACTATCTTCTCATTTGGTATCGTATTAGTTATGATTATGAACTTGTTTATCAATTTCCCGTCTTGTGTAAGAGGTATGAATTTCTGGTGATCCACCATTTCAGAAACAAGGATTTCACTAGGCACTGTTAAGAAAGTTTCATCAAATGTTCCTACTCCACAATCCGGATACTCCACAAGGTTTACTATTTCCTCAAGAAGTCTATCTGAGAGTAATGATTTACAGCCAAGCTTTTTTTCAACTTCATCAACTTTGCTTAGAATTACCTGCTTTCTCTTTTCAGGTGAAGGTATTACCTTACCCTTGGTCTCAAGTAAAACTTCATAGTGCTTTGGATCCTCTATCCTAATGTTTTCTCCAATAAATCTATGTCCACAGGAAATATTTGATGCTCTAACACCACCTATCTCAATATCAATAACTTCTTTACCAAGCATACACACAAGCCACCTCACAGGTCTCACAAAAGAGTATCCTACGTCCGACCATTTCATTGTTTTCGGAAACTTCAGTGTCTTCACAATCTTAGGTATCTCATCTTTAAGAATATCCTTAGCATACCTGCCTTCCTGCTTCCCTTCAAAGAACACAAACTCCTTTTCACCTTCTCTTAGTATTTTTATCTCACCCTGAAGCGAAGAAACAGAACTTAGAAATCCCTTGAGCGCTTGCGTCGGTTGACCATCTGAAGTGTATGCAATGTGTTTACTAGGTCCTTTTTTGATAATCTTTTTATCCTCTTGTTTTTCTGGTAA